>JAICQC010000015.1 GCA_025938055.1 Anaerolineales bacterium
AAACGAATACGGAAAATAGATATGTTCAGATCTTGAGCACAGGCGTCCGGCTGGAGGGAATTGTGAGTATCCCGGACGATGCAAGGGGATTTGTTGTCTTTGTGCACGGGAGCGGCAGCAGCCGCCACAGTCCGCGCAACCAGTATGTCGCGCAAACACTTCAGGAAGGAGGGTTGGCGACCCTTCTTTTTGATTTGTTAACTGCGTATGAGGAAGAGAGCGAAATGCAAACGCGCCATTTGCGCTTCAACATCGACCTGCTCGCCCATCGCACAGCCGGCGTGCTGGAATGGCTTGACCTTCAGCCTTTTGCCTACGGTCTCAAAAGAGGCTTATTCGGCTCGAGTACGGGAGCTGCTGCCGCTTTGATGGCTGCCGCGGAACTGCCTGAGCAGGTGGGCGCCGTGGTCTCGCGCGGCGGTCGCCCCGACCTGGCTGGTGCAACACTGCCAGGAGTGGAAGCGCCAACGCTGCTGATCGTGGGAGGCAGCGACGAGGTGGTGATCGACTTGAATGAGCAGGCACTTGCCCGCATGTCGCCAGGCGCAGAAAAGAAGCTGGTCGTCGTTCCCGGAGCATCCCATCTCTTCGAGGAGTCTGGAGCACTCGAACACGCAGCGCGGCTTGCGCGCGATTGGTTCCAGGGTCACCTGAATGGGGTAGGTGTTCGTTGAGAAACAATAATTGGTAATTCGTAAGCGCCAACCCGCCTCCCTAAACAAAGGAGGCGGTTTTTGTTTTGAGAATAGTATAATTTTATGAATAACTCAGAAGGGAGAGTCCATGGCTGGATTGATTCTCGCAACCGAACAAGGTATTGTGACCTGTGAACGTGAAGGCGATAGCTGGGTCTTATCTACGCGCGGGCTGACAGATCAGCATGTCACAAGTGTCATTGCCCGCGAGGGTGTGATCCTGGCCGGGACGCAAAATGGTGTGTTTCGCTCGGATGATGGGGGCCAAACTTGGGAAGAGGCAAGCAGCGGTTTAACCACACCTCATGTCCGCTGGATGGCATTTCACCCGAATATTCCCGGGCTTACGTTTGCAGGAACCGAACCTGCGAACATCTTTGTCTCACGCAAGGATGGAGAATCCTGGCATGCCCGCCCCGAGGTTGCACAACTGCGCGATAAGTTCAAATGGTCCCTGCCTTACTCCCCTGAGGCGGGTTGTGTGCGCGGTTTTGCCTGTCATGGGTCGCGCCTTTATGCCGCGGTGGAGGTCGGCGGCGTGCTGGTCTCAGATGACAACGGTGAAACCTGGCGGCTCGCCGATGGCAGTGACGGGAAGCCAAATCTCCAGGGTCCGCCGGAGCCTTTTGTTTATCCCGACGTCCATTCGCTGGAGGTCCATCCATCATCGCCAGATCTCGTCTACGCGCCGACAGGCGGCGGATTCTACCGCTCCAACGACGGTGGCAAAACCTGGACTATTTTCTACGATTGTTATTGCCGCGCAGTCTGGGTGGACACGGAGGACTCAGAGCATCTGATTTTGGGTCCCGCGGATGGCGTTGACCGGAATGGTCGCATCGAAGAGTCACGGGACGGCGGAAAGACATGGTCATTAGCATCAAGCGGACTCGAGGTCCCCTGGCGGCACGGTATGGTGGAACGATTCTTTCAGGCCGGAGACGAGTTGTTTGCCGTGTTGTCCACGGGTCAACTGCTGGGCAGTCCGCTTGCTTCCCTCGAGTGGAAGCGGCTCCTGCCAAACATCAGTGATGTGAACGCCATGACGAACATGGTTTGAAACGGAGCAGTTTTAATATGCGTATTGCAGTCATTTCTGATATGCACGGCAACGACCTGGCTTTCGAGTCCGTGGAAGCAGATATGCAAGGGAAAAAGATTGATCAGATCGTCTGTCTTGGCGACGCGGTCCAGGGCGGACCGCAACCCAAAGCAATCGTGCAGCGCTTGCGCAGGCTGAGTTGTCCTGTGGTGATGGGGAATGCTGATGCGTGGCTGATCAGCGGCAAAGAAACGGCGGACGAGGGGATCCCGTCCGAACGGCTTATAAGGATGGAAGAGATTCGGAACTGGTCGTTGTCTCAATTGACAGCAGATGATATTGAATTTATTGCCCGCTTTGAGCCGACGGTTACTGTCCATCTTGAGGACGGTCCTGACCTGTTATGCTTTCATGGCTCCCCCACCTCCTTCGATGACATAATCCTTCCCGCCGCATCCGAGGAGGAATTTCAAAAGTTCCTGGGTTCCTATGCCGATCATATCCTGACCGGCGGTCATACGCACGCGCAGCAGATCCGGCGGAACGGCAGATATTTCTTTTTCAATCCAGGGAGTGCCGGCTTCGCCTACAGTCACAATCAGCCCGAAGATCAATTCCGTGCCGACCCGTGGGCAGAATATGCGATTTTGACGTCAGAGCGCGGTCAGGTCAGTCTTGAGTTCTGCCGCGTTCCCTTTGACCCGGATACGCTGATTCGCATCTATCGTGAAAGTGGGCGCCCATTTGCCGAGGAAGCCATCTCACAATACCAGCAATGATCTGAGGAATCAAACGAGCCCCGCGTTTCGCGGGGCTCCTCTTCATCTATGACTCGTCGATCAATCTAACGTTGGCTGCCTGCGGACCTTTGGGGCCCTGTTCCACATCGAACTCAACCTTCTGTCCTTCTTGGAGATTGCGGAAACCCGTGGCTTGGATGGCAGAGAAATGGACGAAAACATCCGGTCCACCTTGACGCTCGATAAAGCCGAAGCCTTTATCACCGTTGAACCATTTAACGGTACCAGTTATACGTTCGGGCATTGTATCTGACTCCTTTTGTAATTCGAAACGATTTGGGGGTTCTATTAGAACTAGAACCCGACGCTGGGTCTGGGTACATCAAAACAACTCACGAATCAAGCTGTGAGTTGTTGGTCATTGGATCTTGAACATAAGCTTACTATCATCCTGCAGTAAGGAGAATAACATACAAGGAGTCATACGTCAATCGATGAAATAGAAACGGGAATCAAAAAGAGTCCCGCGGCAACGCGGGACTCTTTTTCGTCTAAAAGACTAGTTGCTCATTGTGACGTTGGTCGCCTGCGGACCCTTGGGGCCCTGTTCAACATTGAACTCGACCTTCTGTCCTTCTTGCAGGTTACGGAAACCGGCGCCTTGAATGGCAGAGAAATGGACGAAAACGTCCTTTCCACCTTCGCGCTCGATAAAGCCGAAACCCTTGTCACCATTGAACCACTTGACCGTACCAATTATACGTTCAGACATTGTATTTGCCTCCTTTGGCAATTTTAAAATTTAGGTGTTCTGTTTTGTTCCATCGGAGGGCAAAATAAAACAACCCACGGATCAAACCGTGAGCTGCTGGTATTTGTACTTCCAACATGAACTTACTGTTATCCTACAGCAATGATAATATCATACTAAGATGGCTGGGTCAATCGATATTGCCTAAGTCTTTTCTCATCTTGTCCATGGAAAAAACAATCATCTCCTTAGTGCTATAATCTTCTCTACTCATGAACTTCCTGATTACCGGAGCCGCGGGATTCCTCGGCTCTTCGCTTGCCAACCAGCTTGCTCGCGAGGGACACCAGATCCGCGGGCTCGATGATCTTTCCACGGGCGATCCTCACGCGCTCGGTCCCGATGTCCATTTCACACGCGGCGACCTGAACGATCGTCCCAAGCTCTGGACCCTCCTGCAGGAAGTGGATGTGGTCTATCATCTGGCGGCGCGCGTTTCCGTGCCCGAATCTATCTTGTATCCACGCGACTACAACAATACGAACGTCGGAGGGACGGTGGCGCTCATGGAAGCCATGCGTGATGTGGGCGTGCGCCGCGTGGTATTAGCATCCTCCGGCGCGGTCTACGGCGACCTTGGCGCACAGCCGTTGAAGGAATCGGTAACGCCAAATCCGCGCTCTCCGTATGCCGTCTCGAAGCTGGCGGCGGAATATTACGTCCGTACGATTGGCGGTTTGTGGGGAATCGAAACGGTCAGCCTGCGCATCTTCAACGCCTATGGGCCGGGCCAGCATTTACCTGCTTCACACCCGCCTGTGGTACCGCATTACTTGAAACAGGCACAGCGCGGCGGCACACTGGTGGTTCATGGCGACGGAAGTCAGACGCGTGATTACGTTTACGTGGATGATGTCGTCAGCGGGATGGTCGCAGCCGCGACGGCGCCAAACATTGATGGATTGGTCATCAACATTGGCTCCGGCAATGAGACCAGCATAACCGATCTGATCAAAGCAGTGCAGGAGGTAACGGGAAGTGATGCCGAGGTGATCCATAACTCCAAGACCTCGGGCGGCGTTTCCCGCCTGTGCGCCGACCTGACGCTTGCCAGCCAGAAACTGAACTACCGTCCATCGATTGGGCTCACAGATGGATTGAGGCTGACACTCAAGCGAGATCCGCGGTTTAAGTAGTTCGCCACAGAGAGCACGGAGAAAGAAAATGGGTGAGAGAGAAGAGCTTAATAAAATCACGGAAGGAATTATTGGAGCAGCTATAGAAGTGCATCGAAACCTGGGGCCTGGATTATTGGAATCGGCTTATCAAGCTGCTCTTGCCTATGAATTAAATCAACGAGGTTATAAGGTGGAGCAACAAAAACCTTTGCCTATGCTATACAAGGAAATTAAATTGGATGCAGGTTACAGACTCGATTTTCTTGTGAATGATAAGGTTGTTTTAGAAATCAAATCATCTGATAAGATTATCTCTATTCATGATGCACAAATTCTCTCATATTTACGGCTATCAGGTTGTAAAGTCGGCTTACTTATCAATTTCAATGTTAAGCTCTTGAAGAATGGCATAAAACGTTTTATTAATGGTTCTCTTGATTGATGTTTTCTCTGTGAACTCCGTGCTCTCTGCGGTGAAAAGTTGAAACCACTCCCACGTTCTTTTTATAATCGTGCCACGCTCATCGTTGCACGAGAACTCATCGGTGCGCGTTTGGTTCGCATTCTGGATGGACAAAAACTTGTCGGTTTGATCACCGAGACCGAAGCCTACATCAGCCAGAAGGATTTGGCTTGTCATGCCAGAGCAGGCATCACGCCGCGTACAAAGGTCATGTTTGGAGAACCCGGTCATGCCTACGTCTATTTCACCTATGGCAACCACTGGATGCTAAACGTGGTCACCGAGCGCGAGGGATTCCCGGCGGCGGTATTGATCCGCGCCATCCAGCCCATCGAAGGCGTGGATGTTATGCTGGAACGGCGTAATGGGCGCGATACATTTGGTCCAGGGAAGCTCTGTCAGGCAATGGGAATCACCAAGAGTGAAAACGGGGTCGATCTTACGGGAGCAAATGGCGGCTTATGGATCGAACCGGGCGTCCATGTTTCGAATTCGCTCGTGACGAAAGGTCCTCGTGTGGGTTTAAATAATACGCCGGAGCCGTGGCTATCGAAGCCATGGAGATTTTTGGTAAAAGGTCATGTCATTGCGAGCCGTTTTTTGGCGAAGCAATCTGCTCTTTAGCAGGGAGATTGCCACGTCAGGACGAACCGCGAAGCGTCCTCGCAATGACACTAACGGAGGAGCAATGGGTTTACTAGAAGGCAAGAACGCACTGGTATTTGGTCTGGCAAATGACAAGTCCATCGCCTGGGGCATCACGCAGGCATTCCATCGTGAAGGCGCAAATCTCGGGATCAGTTATGCAGGTGAGATGCTGGAACGACGCGTCAAGCCGCTGGCGGAAAAAGTGGGCTGCCAGTGGGTCGAGGAATGTGACGTGTCAAAGGATGAGCAGATTGCAGCGGTGGCGGAAAAAGCTGCGCAGCATTTCGGAAAAATCGACGTACTCGTCCATTCGATTGCGTTCGCGGGACGCGACGAATTGAGCAAACCCTATTACCAGACCAGCCGCGATGGCTTTCGAGTTGCCATGGATATTTCTGTGTATTCCTTGGTCGCATTAACCAATGCATTTCATTCGATTTTTAACCCGGGCGCGTCCGTGATGTGCCTCACATATTATGGCTCAGTGAAAGTCGCACCGCACTACAACGTGATGGGCGTGGCAAAGGCGGCGCTGGAATCCTCGACCCGCTATCTGGCGTATGATCTGGGACCGGAAAAAATCCGCGTCAACGCCATCTCTGCGGGACCCATCCGTACGCTGGCGGCGGCGGGCGTAGGCGGCTTCCGCGATATGTATAAACACTTTGCGGATATGTCCCCGATGCGCGAGAACGTGACCATCGAGGATGTGGGCAATGCTGCCGTGTTCCTGGCTTCGGACCTGTCAAAGCGCATCACCGGCGAAGTGTTGTACGTCGATTCAGGCTTCAATACGATGGGCGTGCAGCTGGGGGCGAAGGAAGAAAAGAACGAGGGACAATAGCCAGTTTACAGTGGTCAGTGAGGCGGCACTGCGTAGCGTGCCGCCCTTTTTGTTTTGGCGGTAAAATAAGTATATACGAATTCAATTTGAGCCGTATACTCTAGAACGCGCCAAGGAACGCGGCACAAACGAAGACGAGATTCGAGACACCATTGAAACAGGATTTGATATCCCTGCAAAAGCCAATCGAAAAGGAAAAGCGAAGGTTTATGATTTCAGGCGAGAAAGACTTGGAAAATATTACGAACAAAAACGCATTGAGATCATTTTTGTAGAAGAAAAAGATGTAATTATTACGGTTACAGTTTATGTCTTTTATGGAGAATGGAAGGCTTGATATGCAAATCATGTACAATGCAAAAACCGATGTGCTCTATATTCGTCTGGATGATAGAAATCAAGATGTGATTAATCGACGCATATCGGATGATGTGGTTCTTGACATGGGACATAATGAGACAATTGTTGGTATTGAGATTATCGATGCTTCATCGCATACAAATTTGAAAAATATTCTTCCTGTCGAGTATCAAGTAGCCGCTGGTGTAAACGGGTAAATGTTCAAACGCAATAATACTCCTGCCGAAACGCAGCAGCCTGTTCAGGCAGTCGAGCGCATTACCTCTGTGCTGGGCTCAGGCGTGATCTGGCACGGCTCCATCAATGGCTCAGGCGGCGTCCGCATTGAGGGCGCCTTCGAAGGCGAGATCGCCCTGCGCGGCATGCTCGTCGTCGGTGAGACGGGACGCGTTACCTGCCAGAATGTGCGCGCCAACACTGTCATCGTGGCGGGCGCGGTGCGCGGCAATATCACGACCCAAAAGCTGGAGATTCGCTCCTCAGGGCGCGTGTGGGGGGATGTGATTACAACTGCCTTTGTGACGGAAGAAGGCGCGTTCCTGCGCGGTCAGATCCGCATGGAAGAGACGGTCGAGCTGGACCTCGAACCGGCTCCCGAGACCACGCCCTCCGAGGCAGCCCAGGCTGAATCCATTGCCTCGACGCCGATCGTCGTCCCCGAGTCGATGAACGACGGGACCACCCGAAAAGTAGCACGGAAAAGAAAAGAAGAATAGTCTTTACAAGAGGGGCGACAAGTCATAATGAGATACCGCGACCTCAACATCCAGACTCAGCGCGAAGCACCCAATAACGCACGGACGGAGGGCTTCGCCTTCCTTGTCCGTGCGGGGTATTTAACGCGGGAGAACCTCCCCACGTCGTTAGGAGAACATGCACTTCACCATTTACGCGCTTCATCTGGTGCCCCTGCCTTTCTTTCACAACTTTCCTTATCGACCATTCGTAATGAAAACGAAACCTTTTACCCAATCCCATCGGGCTCTGTTGAAGTTGCGCATTGTGTGAATTGTAAATATGCGGAACGTCTCGAACTCGCGCGATTCGCAAAGGCAGCACTTTCACCAGAAGCGGAACTTCCTCTCGAGAAGGTGCTCACTCCCGACTGTCACACCATCGAGGCGCTGGCAAATTTCCTCGGCGTGCCAAAAGAGAAGACCGCGAAGGCTGTCATGTATACCCGTCTGGCCGATGATCGACTTATCTTCGTTGTCGTGCGCGGGGACATGCAGCTCAGCGAAGCAAAACTAAAAACACATGTGGGTGATATCCGCCCGGCGACAACCGAGGAGATCGAAAGGTCAGGCGCGGCGGCAGGCTATGCCTCGCCCATAGGATTGAAGGATGCGCTGATCGTGGTGGACGACCTGATCCCCCAATCGCAGAATCTCGTGGCAGGAGCGAATGAGGCGGGGTATCACTTCAACAACACAAACTACGGGCGCGAGTATTCAGCACAAGTCGTCGAGGATCTGGTTCAGGCAAAAGCAGGCGATGCCTGCATAAATTGTGGCAGCCCGCTTCGTGTTGAGTCCAGCGTCGTTTTGGCTACCCGCAGCGGCTTGAAACTTGATAGCATCCTGCTCGCGCTCGCCGAGACGTATCACGACGCAAAAGGGCTCACCCTCCCCCATCCCGCCGCGCCATTCGACGTGTATCTCATGCATGTCCCGGGCAAGGAACTGGACACACGCGCCCAAGCGGACGAGATCTACAACGTGCTGCAAAGCGCAGGCATTCCTGTTCTGTTTGACGACCGTGATGAGCGCGCCGGTGTCAAATTCAATGATGCAGACTTGATCGGCTGCCCGATCCGGGTCACGGTCGGCGAAAAGGCTCTCAAAGAGGGGATGGTAGAATTGAAGCCGCGCAAGGAAAAAGACAACCGTCTTATAAGCCTCAGCCGCCTGACGAGTCTTACAAATCCACAGGAGTTTTGGGATTTGATCAAAGACATCTAAGACGTGTTGGATCTGTAACGTTTATATGGACAACACCAGAGTCGGACACTTCCCCCCCGCCAAACAATTTGGGCTGATCCTGCATGGGCTGATCATCATCCTGCTTGCCGGCGCGTCGATCTGGGGATTCGCGAACCTTGCCAACACGCAGATGGGTCCGATGTTCGTTTCCTATTTGCTGATCGGCACGCTTGCGTTTGCACCCATTCCCTTCCTGGGGTATCGCGCCTACGCTCTTTTCAAAGCGGATTATTATATCGACCGCGACAGTCTCGCCATCCTATGGGGATTGCGCGTGGAAGATATCCCGCTGACAGACATCGAGTGGGTCCGCCCGGTATCCGACCTGACCCATCCACTGTTGCTGCCGCGCCTCCGATTGCCAGGTGCAGTGCTGGGCACGCGCCGTCACCCCGACCTTGGGTCCGTGGAATTCATTGCATCCAGCACCCGAAACCTGATCCTGATCGCTACATCCAAACACGTCTTTGCGATCTCGCCCAGAGACGCTGCTTCTCTCGTCCGCACCTTTGCGCGCGCCACTGAGTTGGGCAGCCTGACTCCTACAGAGGCGAAATCGGTCTATCCATCCTTTGTCATTACACAGGCATGGGAAAGCCCGATGGCACGCTTTCTATGGATGACGGGCTTGCTGCTCAATCTGGGTCTAGTTGCCTGGGTTGGATTCCTTATTCCCTCCCTGTCCCAGGTCCCCTTCGGATTCAATCCGTTCGGTGTTCCCAACGAACCCGCGCCTTCCATACGGCTGATCCTGCTGCCTCTCATTAGCGCGTTGATGTTCATCGCAGGGCTCATTGCGGGACTCTATTTGTATCGCTGGGAGAAAGAGCGTCCGCTGGCGTTTATCATCTGGCTTTCCAGCACGCTGTGCGCGTTGTTATTCCTCATAGCAGTATTGATCCTTGTGACCACACCGATCTAAATGCAGATCCTGTACGGGTTTATCTTCGCAGTCATCATCGCGTTTCTAGCCTACCGCGCGCGCAGCCTCGATAAAAGCGGAGCCTTCGCCGCGGCGCTCGTCGGGACGATAATCTTCGGCGCTGGCGGCTGGCAGTGGGCAGTCCTTTTACTCACCTTCTTTATCACTTCCTCCGGTTTGAGCCGCGCCTTCAAGAGGCGGAAACAGGATCTCAGCGAGAAGTTTTCAAAAGGACATCAGCGCGACGCCGGGCAGGTCTTTGGCAACGGAGGATTGGCGACATTTTTCGCCGCGCTCCACGCGTTTTACCCCGAGTCGATGCTCCCCTGGGTCGGTTTCGCGGCGTCGCTCGCCGCGGTCAATGCAGATACCTGGGCGACCGAGCTGGGAGTCTTGAGTCCCACTCCGCCGCGTATGATCACGAATCTACGAAAGCGCGTCGAAAAAGGGACTTCGGGTGGAGTCTCGTTATCGGGAACGGGCGCGTCCCTCCTGGGCTCTGCCGCGATCGCACTCCTTGCCGCGTGGTTTACTGGCGACTGGTCTCTTTTTCCTCTGATCACCTTCGCCGGTCTGGCAGGTTCTCTCTTCGACTCCTTCCTCGGCGCGACTGTCCAAGCCATGTACTATTGTCCAACCGACAAAAAAGAGACGGAGAAACATCCACTCCATACCTGCGGCACCGAGACAGTTCACATTCGCGGCTGGAAGTGGCTGAACAACGACTGGATCAATTTTGCGTGTGGTGCATTTGGTACATTTACAGCGCTCTTACTAATGTAGCAAAATCTATAACAAGATATCCCACTGACCTGTGGTCACTATCAGACTTTGATAATACCCTGCATTCTTAACGACTCTACCGCTGCGAACGTAGCCTTTGTCACGCCGATCAATTGTTCGTAAGGAATCGGCAGTACTCCACCCTCACGAATGGATCTGGCAAAGGCTTTCCACTCCTCTACCCATCCCTTGTTCTGTGTCCCTCTTTCTTCTTTTCTCTTTCCATCACGGCTTATTTGCAGCGATACAAAATCATCCAGCACCGCTACCTGTCCGCTGCAAAACACTTCGACGCGCTCCTTTGGGAAGGATTTGTCGCCGTTGGCGAGATAGTCCACGATGCCGAGGGAGCCATCCGGGAACGTGAAGGTCATAGAGACATTATCTTCGCGGTATTTGCCCTTCGACACGCCCTGTCGGGCAGTCAGGGCGGCGCCATCGGGCAGTGCATGCGCCGTCACGGAAACGGGAGCATCTCCGACAAGGAAAGTAATGAAATCCACGAAATGACAGGCTTCCCCGATAATGCGTCCTCCGCCGATCTCAGGGTCTTGAGTCCAATGATTGAGGGGAATGGGACCCGCGTTGACACGATAGTGAACGTACATGGGTTCGTTGCGATAGGAGAGAAATGAGGAAAGAGATTGGGCGAGAGGGGCAAAGCGACGGTTGAAGCCTGTGAGCAGTAAGCAGTTATTGGTAATTAATAATTGTTCTTCGATGCTCTTAAGTTGCTCAGGCGTAATGGCTAAGGGTTTCTCTACAAAGACATGCTTGCCAGCACTCAATGCCTTCACGACTAATTCTGCATGTGTATCGTGGCGGGTGAGGATGGCAACGGTGTTGATGTTCGGGTCGTTGAGGATCTCCTCATCGCTGGAAGTGGCATATTGGAAGCCAAACTTTTTCCCCGCATGCCGGGCATGGAGTCCGCCTGAGGAGGCGATGCCCACAAGTTCGATGTCACCGGCTTTTTTGATGGAAGGCAGAAGGACGGAATTAGCAAATAAACCAGCGCCCAATACGCCCAGTTTGCAGGTCGCAGGTTCGAAGGTTGGAACGTTGAACCTGACGACCTTTGAACTTTCCAACGTCTCCGCTGTGTCAGGATAAGTAAGTAACACACCTAGAAACTTCTCTTTTTTCTTCCCTGTAATCACTTCATAGGCTTGTGTGGCATTGCTGATATCGAAACGATGCGTAATCAGCGGCTGAACTTTCAATTTTCCACTTGCCATCAAATCCACCACGGCTTCGAAGTTGCGCCCTTCGGTCCAGCGCACATAGCCAGGCGGGTAATCGTTCCCCTGTTCTTCGTAGTTCAGGTCATAACGACCCGGTCCATAGGAACGCGAGTTGATGAAGGAAATTTCTTTTTCGTAATAGACCTTGCGGGGAAAAGTGAGTCCCACCGCGCCGGTGGCAACGACGCGCGCCCGGTCGCGGGCGATGACTCCTGCCAGTTCGACAGGATCATTCGAGGGCGTATCGGCGCAGATCAGGATCACGTCAAAGCCGCGACTTGCAGTGAACGCGGCAGAGGAGTCAACGGCTTCCTCACGGCGGACAGCCCGCAGCCCAAGCGAGGAGGCGAGGGCAATACGAGCGTGGTCCACATCGATGCCAAGGACGTTGCATCCCGCGGCGCCCGCGATCTGCGCCGCCAGTAATCCCAACAAGCCCATGCCAATGACCGCCACATTTTCACCGATCTGCGGCTCTGCCAGCCGAAACCCATGCAGCGCGATCGCGCCAAGCGTGGTAAAGGCAGCAGATTCAAAATCGACACTTTCAGGAAGAGGAGTGAGGAGATTACGAGGAACAACATTGTATTCCGCATGGACGGCATACCCCCCACCGGCGCATGCTACACGCTGACCGACCCTGAAACCCTGCATTTCCTTTCCGAGCGACAGGATCGTGCCTGCGGACGAATATCCCAGCGCCATGGGCTGGTCGAGGCGGTTGAACGCGGCTTGCGCGGTATTGACCAACCCCTCGCGGCGCGCCTTATCGATGACTTGCCTGACGAGATCCGGGCGCGAACGTGCCTTACCGACGAGACTCTTCTCGGCAAATTCGACAACCATGCGCTCCGTTCCCGCAGAGACGAGGCTGGCTGCGACCTTGACAAGCACCTGTCCCGCGCGCGGAGTCGGCACGGGCACGTCCTCCACGGTGGATTTTCCGGTTTTGATATTTTGAATGAGTTGTTTCATTGTTGTTTGTACCAAGAGGCGCGTTGAGTATACCTTAAGAAATTGTGATGATATATAATGCCCCCGGTCACAAATTGCGCTTTTTTACTCTATGGGAAGCGCAATTTGTGACCGTGAAGGGTATAATTTGCGCATTCTTACACTATGTCACTCTGAGGGATCGCCTTATGCGACCGAGGGTCTCACTTTAAAGGAGGGAGATTCTTCGCTCCTCGAAAAGTGAGTCGCTCAGAATGACAAAGGAGCTTTCTGTGGCTGACCCCCGCGTTGCAAAATTCGCAAAAGTACTGGTTGAACATTCGGCACGCATCATACCCGGTGACCGCGTCCTGATCGAAGCGACGACTGCCGCAGAGCCTCTGGTGCGAGAGCTATATGTTCAAATCCTGGAAAAGGGCGGGCATCCCCACCCAATGATCGGCTTCCCTGGCATGATGCCTTTCAGCCAGGATGAAATGTACCTCACCCATGCAAATGGGGCGCAGCTTGATTTTGTCCCCACCTTTTACAAGATCGCCTACGATCAGTTCGAAAGCCGCATCCGCATCCACTCGGCCACAAACACACGCGGCACCACGAACATCGACCCACTCAAGGCGCAGCGACGCGGCAACGCGCTGAGCACGATCACTTCCGCACAGATGCGTCGGGGCGCAGAAGGCGCCTTCAAATGGGTGACCACTCTCTATCCCACCGATGGCTACGCCCAGGATGCGGGAATGAGCTTGAAGGAATATGAAGACTTTGTCTTTGGCGCGGTCCATGCACATGAGGATGACCCCATTGCCTACTGGAACAGCACGGCGGCAGGGCAGCAAAAAGCCATCGACTGGCTGACTGGGAAGAGTCAGGTGGTCATGCGCGGACCAAACGTTGACCTGACACTGTCCATCCAGGGCCGCAAGTTCATGAATTCGGTCGGGGTCTATAACATGCCCGATGGCGAGATCTATACGGGACCCGTGGAAGACTCGGTTAATGGCTGGGTGAAATTTACGTATCCCGCCATCTATGGCGGTGTGGCTGTCGAAGGCGCGGAGCTCACCTTCAGCCGGGGCCGTGTGGACCAGGCAAAAGCCGAAAAGAACCAGGACTATCTGATCAAAATGCTCGAGTCTGACTCCGGTTCGCGCTATCTGGGCGAATATGCCATTGGCACAAACTTTGACATCGACAAGTTCACCGGTAACATCCTGTTCGATGAAAAGATCGGCGGGACGTTCCACATGGCACTCGGCGCGGGGTATCCCGAAACAGGATCGCACAACAAGTCCTCGATCCACTGGGATATGATCTGTGACCTGCGCACCGACTCCGAAATCCTTGTGGACGGAGAGTTGTTCTACAAGAACGGGCAGTTTGTGTTCGATAAATAGTTTAAGGTTGGAAGGTTTAAATGTTGAAGGTTGAGCAGTTTCCTCAACCTTCTTTTTTTCTTAAGACCTTTGAACCTGCAACCTCGAACCTTAAACCCTTAATAAAACCCAACCGAGTTATCCACCGCCCGTGCATATTCATCGATCCCCCCACGCACATTGAAGACATTCTTCCAGCCCTGCTGCGCCAGCCAGGCAGTAACCTGCATGCTGCGATTGCCATGATGGCACAGCACGTAGATCGTGGCGTCCTGGGACTGCGCGGATTCAGACAGCGCCTGCGTCCCTTCGCGTGCCAGGCGACTCATGGGAGTGGTTTTCAAGCGGGTATCTGATACCCTGGCGAAGTTCAGCTCATGCGGTTCACGCACGTCGAGCAGGATAAATTCGTCATCAGTTTTTAGTTTCTCAGAAAGTTCAGAGACTGTGATTTCTGGGATCATGAATTTTCCCTCATCCCTTCCCGGAAGGCGATGGGGATGCCAACGCCTTTACGTATAAGTTCTCCACATATTCCTTGACCATTCGTCGGGTGGAGAACTGTGGAATATTCGTCTTCAAAGACTCTTTCATGCGGGCGATCCAATCCGCCGAAATATCCCTCTGGTTGCGCTTGTAATATAACGGGATGATCTCTTTTTCCAGCGTGGTGTACAGGCTTTCAGCGTCCTGTGCATCCTGAACGCTCTGTGATTCCATTTCCTTGTCCTCGCCGATCGCCCAGCCATTGCGACCGTTATACGCTTCGCGCCACCAGCCATCCAGCACAGAGAAGTTCAGCGCGCCGTTGAGCGCGGCTTTCATCCCGGAGGTGCCGCTGGCTTCCATGGGGCGGCGCGGAGTGTTCATCCACACATCCACACCCTGCACGAGATAACGCGCCAGATTTATGTCGTAATCCTCGAGGAAGACGAGCCGTCCGCCCGTCTCGGCGCGCTTGACCTGGCGATAGACCTGCTGGATGAGCTGCTTGCCAGGTTCATCGGCAGGGTGCGCTTTCCCCGCGAAGATGATCTGCACCGGCATGTTCGGGCGATTGATGATATTCAGCAACCGTTCCACATCCGATAGCACAAGGCTGGCGCGCTTATACGTTGCAAAGCGACGGGCGAAGCCGATCGTCAGGGCGTAGGGGTTGAGCAGCACTCCTGAAGAGACTACCTGCACAGGGTGGAAACCACCGACCCTCCAGCGATCACGGACACGCTCGCGCATGTAAAACGTCAACTTTCGTTTGAGATGCTGGCGCACCGCCCACAGCTCATCGTCGGGGATATCATCGATACTTGTCCATAGATCCGGCTCGTCGAGGCGGTCCAGCCAATCCTTGCCGAGATACTCTTTGAAGAGATTAACCAGCCGGCGCGCCATCCAGTTTGAAACGTGGACGCCGTTCGTCACATGCGTGATCGGCACTTCGTCCACAGGTTTATTCGGCCACAGGAACTGCCACATCTTGCGCGCCACCTGTCCATGCAGTTCAGAGACGCCGTTCCGCCCATTGGCATTGCGTAATGCCAGCACACCCATACCGTACATTTCACCCTGCGGCATCTGGTGACGCGCAACGTCAAAGAACTGCTCACGGGTCAGGTTAAGTTGCGGCCAGATGGCAGAGAGATATTTTTCAATTAGCCACAAAGGGAATTCATCATTCCCGGCAGGCACGGGTGTGTGGGTGGTAAAGACATTGTGACGGCGAGTCTTTTCCATGGCTTCTTCAAAGGTATGACCTGCCGCCACCAGTTCGCGCGCCCGCTCGAGCGTTAAGAACGCCGCGTGACCTTCATTCATGTGCCAGACAGACGGGTTATACCCGAGCGCGCGCACGGCGCGCACGCCGCCAACACCCAGCAGGAGTTCCTGCATCACGCGGCGGTCCAGGTCGGACCAGTACAGGCGGGCGGTCAAAATCTTATCGGAATTAGAATTTGGGTCGAGGTTGGAATCGAGCAAGTAGAGCGGAATACGCCCGACACGGATCTCCCACAACCCGAGGGTCACGCTTCGGTCAGGGAACTCCACCTCGACGGTTAAGCGATTTCCCGCCTCATCCAGAACAGGGAGCGCCGGCAGGTTGTTGAAATCCAGCATATTGTTGAGTGCTTCCTGCCAGCCGTCTTCAGAGATGCGCTGGGAGAAATACCCCTCCGCGTACATAAACCCGACGCCCGTAAGAGGCAGGCCCAGATCGCTGGATTCCTTGAGGTGATCGCCAGCCAGCACGCCCAGACCGCCGGAGTAAATCGGCAGTGTTTCATGCAAGCCGAATTCCATGGAGAAATAGGCAATCGGTCGTCCATTCAATTCAGGGTGCGTGCGGCTTGTCCATGTATCCGTCTGCTCCATGTATGCATCGAATTCAGCGAACACACGGTCATACAAGTCACGATATTCCTTATCCTTGGAGGCTTGACTCAAGCGGGAGCGCTCGACTTCGCGCAGGAGACGAATCGGGTTATGACCGAGCCGTTCCCACAGATCATTGTCAAGGCGACCAAAAACACGCGCCGCTTCGGGCTGCCATGTCCACCAAAGGTTGTAGGCGAGTTCGCCGAGGCGGATGAGACGTTTGGGCAGATCAAATCCATCAGGTAAATGAGTGCGGAATGTATTCATAGCAAGGAATCATACCAAACTTTTGGGATTCACATTTGAGATTTTCAAAACACAAATCGGATTACAATGGACTCATGCCGACAGTGCAGCTTTTCATTACATGCCTTGTCGATTCTTTCTACCCGAAAACAGGGGAGGCGGTGGTCAGTATTCTGCGCCGCCTGGGCATCACTGTGGAGTTCCCCCGTGACCAGACCTGCTGCGGACAGCCTCCCTTTAACGCAGGCTTGCGCGCGGAAGCGCGTCCCATTGTGGAACATACGATCCGCGTATTCGAAAAAACAAACGGGGATATCGTCATCCCCTCGGGTTCGTGCGCGCACATGATCAAACATGGCTATCCCGAATTGTTTCAAGACGACCCGGTCTGGCTGCCGCGCGTCCAGGCAGTGGGGAACCGTATCTATGAATTTACCGAATACCTTGTCGATAAACTCAGCGTGACTGATCTCGGCGCGCACTGGGACGGGACGCTGACCTATCATCCGTCCTGTCACACCTTACGAGGCATGCACATCGACCGCCAGCCGCGCCTCCTGCTGGCAAACGTCCGCGGCGCGCAGCTTGTGGAGCTGCCTCACGCGGAGGATTGCTGCGGCTTCGGTGGAATCTTCTCGGTGGAACACCCCGAGCTTTCAGGAGAATGGCTGAAGCGCAAGATGGACAACCTGGACATCACCCAATCCCCCACGCTGGTGGTGACCGAGGCAGGCTGCCTCATGCACATCGCAGGTGGTTTAAACAGGCAGAAGAAACGACAAAGAGTGCTGCATATTGCGGAGATACTAAATCATAAATAAATAAAATTCCGTCATTGCGAGGAGCGTTTTTCGCGACGAAGCAATCTCATCATTGATTATGCAAATTCGTTCCCGGGAGTGAGATTGCTTCTCCTGCTACGTAGGCTCGCAATGACGAAATTATGACGGAGAAATGATGTTCTCAAAATCAGCCCAATACTATGACGAGATCTACGCATCTATTGATAAAGATTATGCAGCCGAGGCAAGGAAGACGCATAAGATTATCCAGGAGCATAAACAGTCCAAAGGCAAAACCCTTCTCGATGTCGCCTGCGGAACGGGCTTCCATGCCATCCTGCTCAGCAAATACTATCAGGTGGAGGGGTTGGACCTTGGCACACAAATGCTCAAGGTCGCGAAAAAGAAACATCCCAGCATTCCCTTCCATCAGGGTGACATGACGGATTTTGATCTAAAGCGTCAGTTTGACGTGATCGTCTGTCTCTTCAGTTCCATTGGATATGTGAAGACAAAAGCACGCTTGCAAAAAGCCATTAAGAACATGAGCAAACATCTTCTCCCGGGCGGCGTTTTATTGATCGAGCCGTGGTTCGGGCCGAAACAATGGCATCCGGGGCGGATATCCTTGACAGAGGTCGATAAACAAAATTTGAAGATCGTGCGCATGAGTTATAGCGGACAGAAGGGGAAAGTCTCCACGATCGAGTTTCAGTATCTGATCGGCACATCAGAAGGGATCGAACATCAGAAGGAAATCCATGAATTGGGATTGTTCACGCACAAAGAATACATGGCTGCCTTTAAAGCCGCGGGGTTGAACGTCACACACGATTCGAAAGGCTTGGACGGCCGTGGTCTATATATTGGAACAAACCGGCTTCATAAGGAATG
Source organism: Anaerolineales bacterium (assembly GCA_025938055.1). The sequence continues at coordinate 18,278 of JAICQC010000015.1, forward strand.
AGCCGAACAGAATTCCGTGAGCGCATCCGCGCTGCGCTTGCCAACCCAACACTACAGATTGCCTTGGATGCCAACGCCGAACGACGCGTGCAGGGGCGTGTCGCCGCGTTCGCCTCCCTGCCAGGTTGGCGCGAGCGCAGACAGCAGGCTCACGCCGTCCGCGCAGACGTGATCGAGCACCTCGAAGAATATCTCGGGAAATTTATCAAAAGGACAGAAGGAAACGGGATCATTGTCCATCGCGCAAAGGACGCGGCAGAGGCAATAGAAACCGTGTTGAAGGTTGCAGGTCAAAGGTCGGCACGTCTAATCGCAAAATCCAAATCCATGGTCACGGAGGAGATCAACCTCAACGGCGCGTTGGAGGCAGAGGGCATACGTGTCGTCGAGACGGACCTTGGCGAATACATCGTTCAGCTTCGTAACGAAAAACCTTCTCACATTATTACCCCTGCTGTGCACCTGCGCCGGGAGGATGTTGGCAAACTCTTTCACGAGAAACTCGGCATTCCCTACACGGAAGATATTGCCACACTCACCAATACCGCGCGCCGGGTCCTTCGGGAGGTTTTTCTTACAGCGGACATTGGGATCAGCGGCGTGAACTTTGGAATCGCAGAAACCGGCGGGATTTGCATCGTGAGCAACGAAGGCAACGCGCGCATGGTCACGACACTGCCGCCTGTCCATATTGCACTGATGGGCATGGAACGACTCCTCCGTAATCTGGATGACCTCGCGCTGATGCTGTCGCTACTGCCGCGTTCGGCGACCACGCAGAAGCTCAGCGTTTACACACAACTGATCCATGCGCCGTTCCCGAACCAGGCGCGACATCTCATTCTTCTTGACAACGGGCGGACTCAGCTCCGCAACTCTCCACTCCGGGAATCGCTATACTGCATCCGCTGCGGCGCGTGCTTAAATGCCTGCCCGGTCTTCCGCGAGATAGGAGGGCATGGCTATCACAGCGTTTACCCGGGGCCGATTGGTTCGGTCATCTCGGCGGGATTCTTCGGCTCGGATTTTGTCCCGCTTGCCCAGGCATCATCACTGTGCGGCGCTTGCAAGGATGCCTGTCCGGTGGATATCGATCTGCCAAAACTCTTGACCCGAGTTCGAGCCGGACAGTCTCCAATCCCTAATTACCCATTACCAATAGACCGCAGCTTATCTACCCTCGCCACCCTATTCTTGCGAACCTACAGCCTCGTCGCGCGCAGCCCGCGTCTGTTTACCATTTCGCAGAAGATCGCGGCGCTAGTGACGCGACTCGTATCGCCGTTCAGCGATTACATTCAGTTGCCTGCCTTCACAGGCTGGGGCTACAGCAAGGACCTGCCTAGGTTCGCGGGGAAGACGTTTCGGGAACGTTTTACAGAGCTGCCAGTGGAGAAATATGTAGGTACACAAGTAGACAGGAAACTGAAGAGACAGGCAGAGGAGGAAGAAAGCAAACAGGTATCAGTGGGGCTTGATAGAGAGACGTTGATCGCACAATTTACTCACGAGCTGGCAAGCGTACATGGAAGCATTACTCGTATTTCTCCAAATGAATTGACGGAAAGAGTGATCGAGCTTTTGAAGGCTCGCCAGGTGGATCGAATTCACGCAGAGCCGAATGTGCTGGATGAGCCTGCTGTACAACGCGCGGGAATTACGGTCAGCCACGCGCCAGATGCCGCGATAGCTGCGGGGGTCACAAAAGCCGTTTATGGGCTGGCAGATACGGGGTCCATCTTGATCGCGGACGGTGAAGGATATCCCTTACAGGCATCCCTGCTTCCTGAGTTGCATATTGCCGTGTTGTGTACATCCGATATTCTGCCCTCCCTCGCAGATGCAATGACGCTGCCCATCGTGCATCGATCCAGGGCAGCGGTTGTGGTCACCGGTCCTTCACGCACTGCCGACATCGAAATGTCGCTCACCATCGGCATGCACGGACCGGGCGAAGTACACGTCTTTCTCGTCCACACGATTTGCTAAGCAAATCGCTGCGAGTACGCTTGTTGACGATTAATACTTGGGATGATACAATCCCGCACGCTTGGTTTGGGTAGCTTCCAGCTACCACAAACCACATCGCTGACATGAGTCAGCGATGCCACGCGCCCCCATCGTCTAGCGGCCCAGGACGAAGCCCTCTCAAGGCTTAAACAGGGGTTCGAGTCCCCTTGGGGGCATCGGTTTGCCAAAGACCGCCAACACAGGATGTTGAGCGGTTTTTGTTTATGTTAGGGTTTGATTTCAGGGAAAAAGTGAAGGCTTTGGGGCAATATGCAGGCCCAGAAGCAGACAAAACGGGTATGCAGCGGTTCGAGTCCCCTCAGGTGCTTATAGCAGCAAGGGGTTGAATGTGCACTTTCTATCTTCTCAACTGAGCGATACTTCCTTACGTATCGCCGGTTCATTACCCGTCGGGACGGCGAAGGGAAGACAACTTGAGATTTCGTCAAGTTTTTTTCAGCTGGTTACACGCCTCAATCTCGAGGTTGAGCTGTGGGAGAAGATATTTGCGATTTGTCTGATGGAATTCAGTAAAGATAGAGGCAAACACGTTCACTGTATTTGAAAATCAAATGGACCCTTACAGGTGCAGCCGTAACCGTAGTTACGGCCACACTGTAAAGAAAATTGAGGCTAAAAGGTAATTTACAACTGAATAGCTCTAGGGCTGCAGATCGAACCGTATGACCTGGTTAAGGACCTGTGAATCAGAGGACTCCTCGGTTGTAGCCCAGAGTGCCCCGTCGCCACTCGTTAGAAAAGAAAGCGTTGCGCTCGACGGAATGAAATCCGTGATCTTATTCGTCTGGGGGTCAATACGCAAAACTGCCTGTTCTGTCGTATTGGTAAACCAGACAGCTTCGCCGTCGCTGGCAATACCTAAAGTCCCTGGTTCGGTGACGAGCTTTGCAATCACCTGGTTCGTCTGCGGGTCAATGCGCGCAATGCCGCCCGCCGCGATGGAAACCCAGACTGCATTTGCATCAATGGTGATGCCACTGACACACGAACCACAATTCGGGTTCAGGGAGTCGGTAACTTCCAGCGGGATCAAGGCAACAATTTCATTGGTCAGAGGGTCGATCCGGGTAATCGCATCGTCGCTATGGTTGACAACCCAAACCGCTTCCTCCGATACCGCCAGGGCCGTGGGGTCCATTACGCCTGAAATCGTCGTCACGACCTCATGCGTGTTTGCGTCCACCCGGATCACACTATTTTCAACCCTTGAGGTGACCCATAACGTTCCCTGATGCACTGCCAGAGCAAAGGGTCTCACGCCCAGTGGAATGGTCGCGACCACTTTGTTTGTCCCAGGGTCAATCTGCACAATAGAATTCTCATTGTTATTTGCAGCCCACACAAACCCATTCCCGACCGCCGCCCGAGAGGGGACACCACGTCTTGCTTCAAGATCTGCTTCTCCGATTGTAATGACAGCTACAACTTCATTCGTTTCGGGATCAATGCGCGAAAGAGTGCCGCTGCCTACGTTAGGCACCCAAACGGCACCTTCACCAACGATTAATAGTTGTGGCAGGATCCCGACCTGGATCGCAGCACTTTCCTTACCTGCTATCACAGTACCAGGCATCAAGCCGGCGGGCGACCCGGTTGCGGCGGGTGATGCTGCAACTGGCGGCGCCAGCGTCAATGTGGGCGGGATGGGTATTTGCGACGGTGCAGGAACTGGTGAGGTGCACCCAATGGCGAAAAGCAAGAGCAGTGAAACCTTCATCACATTAAAGAACTGGTTCATGGTTATTACTCCTTTCGGGTCTTTAGTAGATCCACTTTAGCTTTCGCCCACTTGCCCACCTCGTCTTTTTCTGCCAAAATTCCCCAAATCGCACAGAACAGTCGAATTATGTATAAAATGTAAGTGAATAATTCCGGAAGAGGAAGCATGACCACTTCTATTCCCTCCACTACCCTGGAAAAATTTACGACCTTTGGCGATCTGTTACGCTTTTTGCGGCGGCGCATGGGTATCACTCAGTTGGAGCTGGCGACTGCGGTCGGATATAGCGACACGCAGATCAGCCGTCTCGAGCAAAATCTGCGCCTGCCCGATATCTCCACGATCGAAGCCCGTTTCGTTTCGGTGCTGGGGCTGGAGCATGAGCCCAGGGTGGTGGCGCGGCTGCTCGATCTCGCCGCCAACGTGCGCCGTGAAGATGCGCCCGCATTAGGGTTATGTCCATATAAGGGGCTAACCTATTTCGATGAATCCGATGCAGATCTGTTCGTGGGCCGTGAAGCCCTGACATCTACGCTGGTTGAACGGGTCCTTTCCCTGGCTTCCAACAACCAAGGAGTGCCGGCGCGTTTTCTCGCAGTCGTCGGAGCCTCGGGCAGCGGCAAATCGTCCCTCATACGGGCAGGAGTGGTCTCAGCCTTACGATGGAATAAAGTCTCTACGGACTGGGACATCTATGTCTTCACACCCACTGCCCATCCTTTGGAAAGCCTGGCAGCCACTCTGACACAGGAGAGCCATTCAATCACTACCATAGCAACATTGATGGATGATCTGGCACGCGAGGCACGCAGCCTGCAGATCTTTGCGAAACGCAAATTGAGATCTACAAATGGAACGCGTTTATTGCTTGTGGTAGACCAGTTCGAGGAGTTATTCGCGTTGTGCCGCTCGGAGGAAGAAAAGACAGCTTTTATCGGCAGTCTGCTCGCGGCTTCCTCAGAAGTGGATGGGCCGGTCATCCTCCTTATCACCCTGCGCGCAGACTTTTATGCACACTGTGCGAGTTATCCGAAATTGCGCGAGGCATTAGCTCAGCATCAAGAATATATTGGCGTCATGACCGCGGAAGAGATGAGACGGGCCGTCGAAGAACCGGCCCAGCGCGGACGCTGGGAGTTTGAACCCGGGTTGGTTGAGCTGATGCTGCACGATGTCGGTCATGAGCCGGGCGCGCTGCCCTTACTGTCCCATGCTTTGTTTGAGACATGGCAAAGGCGGCGCGGACGCATGATGACTCTGAGTGGTTATGCAGCCTCCGGCGGCGTGCGCGGCGCGATCGCGGAAACCGCAGAAACCGTGTTCAGCGACCAGTTCACCCCAGAACAACAGGCCATTGCGCGCAGAATATTTCTTCGTTTGACAGAGCTCAATGATGAGAGGGCTACAGCAGACACCCGACGGCGCGCCAAGTTCGATGAGCTGATTTTGAACCCAGAAGAAGCAAGTGCTACGCAATTCGTATTAAAGGCCTTAGCCGATGCAAGATTAATCACCACGAGTGAAGATTCGGCCGAGGTCGCGCATGAAGCCTTGATCCGAGAATGGCCCACCCTGCAAGGCTGGCTCGAGGAGAATCGCGAAGGCTTGCGCCTGCAACGACACCTGACCGAGGCTGCCCGGGAATGGCTCGAGATGAATCGCGAGCCTGATTTGCTCTATCGTGGCGCCCGGCTTGCTCAGGCGCGCGAATGGGCGTCTTCCCATTCGAAAGAAATGAATGCACTCGAGCGCGAGTTCCTGCAAGCTTCCATTGAAGCTGGTGAACGTGAGCTGGCAGAGAAGGAAGCGCAGCGCCAGCGCGAGATGGATCTGCAACGCCAGCGAGCGGAAGAACAAACGCAGGCGGCAAAAAAACTGCGGCGTCGGGCCGTATTTCTGACCGGCGCGTTGATCATCGCGGGCATGTTGGCGCTGACCGCATTGTTATTCAGCCAGCGAGCCAATCAAGAAACGCGCTTATCGAAATCACGCGAGCTGGCAGCCGCGGCGATTACCAACCTGGATATAGATCCGGAGCGTAGCATTTTGCTGGCATTGGAAGCCGTGTCAACAGCTCACACTCTGGAAGCGGAAGATGCCCTGCATAAAGCGGTAGCCGCCTCCCGCGTGCAACGCACCATCGACGGCCATGATGCCCAGATCTGGAGTGTAGCTTTCAGTCCAGATGGGACGAAGCTGGCAAGCGCCAGTCAGGACGGGACGGCAAAGATCTGGGACACTGCATCCGGAAAAGAATTGCTGCTATTCCAGGGGCATGGGGCCGTAGGAATTAACTCCATCGCTTTTGGTCCAGACGGAAATCGGGTGACGACCGCAGATGACAACGGAAGAGTAAAAGTATGGGACACGGCAACGGGTCAGGAATTGCTCTCTCTATCCGGCCATATAGGCCTGGTCGCGGATGTTGTTTTCAGCCCCGACGGTCAACACCTCGCCAGCGCCGGTGCAGATACAACGGCTATACTCTGGGATGCAGGGACCGGGCGGAGGTTGCACACCCTGCGGGGTCACACAGATGAAATTGTGCACGTGTTCTTCAATCCTGATGGCAATCAATTAAGTACGGCCAGCTTTGATGACACAGTAAAAGTCTGGGATGTAAAAACCGAAGAGGAACTGCTCACCGTGCCAGGTTTAGCCATGGCACTCAGCCCCGACGGATCACGACTTGCGACTGTGTCAGATAACGTAGTGATCAATATCTCCGATGTCACTTCCGGTGACAGATTGTTCACGCTGCGCGGACATACAAATAATCTTACTTCTGCTGCCTTCAGCCCGGACGGAAGGTTACTCGTGACTACGAGTCTCGACACAAAGGCGATCGTCTGGGACGTATCGACAGGTCTGGATCTGCTGACTCTTTCGGGTCACACGGAAAACGTAACGACCGCTGCCTTTAGCCCGGATGGGATCCGCCTGGCTACAGGGAGCAGAGACGGGATCATAAAAATCTGGAATGTGACCCCCGGTCATGAATTGCTGGGGGTATTTCATCCGCCCGGGAATACCAGCTGGTTTGCCATCAGCCCGGATGGTAGGAGTCTGCTAATGATGGGTGCGTCCATTGCAGTTCCCGAAGTATGGAGCCTCCCGCAAGAGGTGAATCTCTCTGGAGACGCGGAAGAGCCCCGGAGAGTTCTAACGCTCGACGGCCATGAGGATTACGTGCGCGCCCTTGCCTATAGCCCGGATGGTTCCCTCATTGCAACGGGCAGCCGCGATCGTACCGTGAAAGTATGGGACGCGGAAACAGGCACAGAGCTTACCACGCTGACCACGCCCGATGGAGTTGCCTGGGTTGCATTCAGCCCGGATGGCTCCCGGCTCGCCACCGGCGGCGCAGATGGCGCGACGAGACTATGGAGCACGGAGACGGGCGAGGACTTGTCTGTTCTCAGGGGACATCAAGCGATTGTTTACAACACGACGTTCAGTCCGGATGGCGCTCACCTTGCTACAGGCTCAGATGATGAAAGTGCAAGAATATGGGATCTGGCGACTGGTAAGGTATTGTTCATCCTCAGCCATCCTGGAGCGGTATATGGCGTCGCCTTCAGCCCGGACGGAAACCGCCTCGCCACAGCCAGCAGTGCCGGAATAATCAAAGTATGGGATGCTCGTTCCGGTGACGAGCTGCTGAGCTTTACTGGTCATGCAGACTCCATTGTGAGTATTTCCTTCAGTCCTGATGGAACCCGGCTCGCTACAGCCAGCCGCGATGGGACAGCAAAGCTCTGGGACGCCGCGTCCGGGCAGGAACTACTCACCCTTCAGGGGAGTGGAGTAGGGATATGCTGCCTGGCGTTCAGTCCAGATGGAGATTATCTATTCACCGGGGGGGATGATGGAGTGCGTGCCTATGCGCTTCAAATAGAAGACCTCGTGTCTCTGGCGCGCCTGCGACTGACGCGCTCCCTTACAAGGGAGGAATGCCAAAGATATCTTCACAGTGAGGCTTGCCCGAACAAACCGAAATGACTCTCGAGTCGTTTCGGTTGATAGCCGATATTTGATAGATCTGTCCTATGTTGCTATAATTTGGGAAACAATTACTTCACTGAGCGGACTAGTAGTTATACGTCGCCGTTTCGAATCTCATCAGGACCACTATATCATAGCCTTGGAAGAGCAAATATCCATAACCGTCCAGATTTGCCAGCCAAACGACAGTTTATAAAGATAGCGAAGTCGAGATTTTCGGGAAGCGTGTGACCGTCGGGCTATGGGGTCGACGCACTGTCACTAATCCACTCTCTTGCAAATTTTGGCTTAACGAATTATTTGACGCCGAGGACGAGGTTACAAACTATGGGCTAAATTCGCGCTTTGTCAATCTTCGCTGGCTTTGGTAAGATCTATCCACCCCTGGAAACAGGAAAAGTGGTTCGGAGCACGTTCCCTTAGGGGCACAAGAGTTCATCAATGCTGATGGGCTCTTTTTTTATTCAAACCTCCTCGCAACGACACGATAGCCAGATATAATAAATTCCAGACCCTACGAGACTTTACTATCCGTTCCAGGGAAGAAGTCTCGTAGGGTCTTGAGTTTTGCAAACAGCCCGTTCCCGCTGGCACAATGTGGGCTGTATTGCGCGGTTTACGAAAGATCGACGTTGACCTGCCCATGATATGCAGAAGTATCGAGCGCCTTGATGGTTGGGGGCTTCAGAAAATCCCGAACACAAAGCGCAAAAGCGGGTTTATCTGCCAGCTTGGCAGCCAGTTCATACGCTTCGGCGGTGTTCGGGTCGCCCAGCGCAATCCGGGCGTATATTGCTGCTTCTTTGAAGCGCTCCTGGTGGGCAAGCTGTGCCGGGCTCAGGTCATCCTCACTCGGGGTGGGCTTCGCGCTGGCAATGATCTTTCCGCGGACCTTCTTGAAGACCATTCTATTCATGCCTCCACGGAATTCATCGACGGTTGGGTGTAATACTACTTTCATGGTACCTTTCTCCTTACTAGGATTATTAAATGGCTTACCCCATATTGGGGCTGCCAGGGGAACCAAATCATAAATATCTCCCTGTACCATTAAAAAAACGTGCCCGGTAGTAGCAACCAGGCACGCCTTACTCGAAC
>JAICQC010000294.1 GCA_025938055.1 Anaerolineales bacterium
CAGTCCAGTCAGTGCCGTCCCATAACCATAAATCATTTAGAAATGTGTTTGTACGACTGTCCCACCCACCATATAAAAGAATTTTGCCTAGGGATTGGTCATATGCCATAGCACTGCAACATCGAGCAGGAGGCGTATGAGTAGTTTCAATCTTCGTCCAATTGTTCCCATCCCATGCCCAAGTATCATCGTAAAGTGTTTCGCCATAAACACCGCCAAAGACTACGATTTGATTATTAGCCTCATCGTATGCCATCGTGAACTTTGCGCGTGGCGGAGGTTGATTTGTAGGGTGTGATTGGAACCAACTTCCATCCTTCCAAATCCAAGTTTCACCGAGATTGCCGGGAATATAAAGAGCAAAATGAGAATTGCTGTTATAAGCAATCGCGCCTCCTCCACTAGCAGTCGGATTCGTTGAAAGATGAAGTTGCCTCCATCCTATCGCTTTAGACTGACACGCAGTTAAGATTACGCTGGCGAATAATACAAGAATTGAACATCTTTTCATAATAATTTCTTCTGACTCCTTTGAAACATAGAAGCACCCAACTACAGTATACAGTCCGTATAAACGCCCAATAGAAGTCCAGGATTAATTTTTTATTAAGTAAAGCACTCATACATACAATCAGATTTACAACCAATTATTTAGGCATTTAGGGAGAAATACTAATTTTCAGAAGTTAACCCAGACGGCGAGTTCAGTCGATTTCTTGTTACTTCTTTCCATACTTCGCCTGGTCTTCAGGGCAGGGACACAGCGCGCGCAGGTAATGCCAGTTGTAGATCCCGTAATCATGTCCATCCTCCCATACGATGGTGAGCGCATACGACCCTACCGCCACCACATTGCTGATTCGGGTGGACGGTGTGTCGCCCAGCTTAATGTCGAACACTTCCGCATCGGGTTCAGACTTCATGTTCTCGTGCCCGCCGCGGCAGGATGCGCAGGGACACGCCGCGCGCAATAACTCGAATGGATAGACGCTCGTATGATTATCATTCCACGCGATCGTAAATTCTCTCGTTTTTTTATTGGCAGTAATGCCAGTTGGTTTTTCGTTCATGGTTCTCTCCATTCATACTATGGAAACTGCGTAATGATCTTTCTTTCCTCTTTTTGCCTGGAGAAAGATGGAAGAGGAAAGGCACTCCCTCTTATTACCGAAGCCTATTCAGGCTCTGGAACATACGATAAAAAGTCGGCGGCAGCCCAGCCGACGCGCGTCTCATCGTAGGGTGCAGAGAGATACCACCACACGTACCCGTCCACTTCGCGCGGACCGTCCTGGACGACAAATACCTCGGAATCGTACGCCAGGAATTGGAATTCTCCACCCAGCCCAGGCTCTGCACGGATGCGCAGTCCCTGTCCCTCGGTGCCGGTGATCTGTACGTAGTTACCGATCGCGACACCAGCCGGCGAGGTTGCCGTCGCGAACGGGTCAATGGTCGGTGTGGGCGGCGCGCCGGAGGTGCCGGTGGGAGCGGGGATCACGGTCAGGTCCGCCGGGGCGAAGCCCACCTCTGAGGTTTGAGGGGAGGCGGTTAATCCAATGGCGATTGCGGTGATGAGAGTCAAAAGCCCTGCAAAAACAAGTGCACCAAGAATTACCCAGCGATTGAGGATGTCTCGAACGTTCATTTAATTCCCTTGAGATGATACATTTCTTAACAAATCCATGCCGCGCGGCGGCACAAGCAATTTAAGCGCACGTTTTTGCACGCTGATCTCAGCGACCTGTGCTGAGCCGCGCGCTTCGCCGTCGGTCTGGATCCAATAGGGCGAGTCGGCTTCCACACGCAGGTTGCGAAATGTGATTCGCTGTGCTGCATCTGAGGTGAGATGCGTCCCGCGCCAGAGCTCATAAGCATGACGTAACGCATCGCCGAGATTGTTCCCACTGAACAGCCACAGGTCGAGCAAACCGTCATCGATATAGGCATCCGGCGAAAGGTTCGAGAGCCCGCCCATGTAGTGACGAATGTTAGTCGCCACGGCGAGGATAAAGTGACCCTCCACCTCATCTTCGTCTGCCCACAGGCGCAGGTTTAAGCCGCTCCACTGTGCAGCATGCCAGATGGTCCTGGCTGTGTATTCAGGCATGGCAAAGAATTTTTCGAGGCGGATGCGCGGCTCCAGCGATTGGATCGTCATCGCGTCCAGCCCGATTCCAGCCCACATCATAAAAGAGACCGTGTTGCACAGACCCACATCCACGCGATGGCAGGGAGCTTTGGCAAGGATGGCTGCGTTCTTTCGCAGCACCCAGGGGTGAGTCCAGGCAAACGGGCGCAAACCAAGCTCAATGCTCCAGACGTTGGCGGTTCCTGCCGGCAGGACTCCCAGTGCGGTCTCGGAGCCAACCAATCCGTTGACGACATTACCGATCGTTCCGTCCCCGCCGACCGCGAACACAGCATCCTTCTTCTCAGCTGCAGCCTGTTTTGCCAGTTCAACGATATGTTTGCTGTTTTGAGACTCTGCTGCCTCCACCTTCCAGCCGGCGGACTCCAACTCGCTCACAGCAGACTTGATAAATGGCTTCACCGAAAAGCGTCCCGCTGTAGGGTTGTAAACAATGACGGCAGTACGCATGTGAGGATTATACCTTGCCCCCTCCGCCCAAACCCACTCGTGGTTATTCTAAAAATGGACAGAGTATCTAAAAGGATGGGCTCAAAAAGTATTCACCACGGAGCACACGGAGAAAAATAAAGAGTTTTTTCTGTGCGCTCCGTGCTCTCGGTGGTGAATTCCGAAAAAATCCCACAAAATAGACACTCCCAAAATGGATGGCGCATTTTGAGGGAGGGACTGGGCTGGTATAATCTTTTTTGCAATGAACGAAGGGATGCTGCTCAACAATCGTTACCAGTTGCTTGAACGACTCGGTTCAGGCGGCATGTCTGATGTGTTCCGGGCGCGCGATCTGATGCTCGAGCGGTCGGTGGCGATCAAAGTGCTGCATGAGAATTATTCGAACGACAGCGCCTTTCAACAGCGTTTTCGTCAGGAGGCGCGCGCCGCGGCAAACCTCTCACATCCCAACATCGTCACCGTCCATGATTTTGGCCTCGACCATGGTCAGCTCTTTATCGTCATGGAGCACATCCCCGGCAAGGACTTGAAGACCATTCTGCGGCAGCGCGGGCGCTATTCTGTTGAGGAAGCGATTCCGTTGATGGTGCAGGCGTGCGCCGGGATCGGATACGCCCACCGCGCCGGGCTGGTACACTGCGACGTCAAGCCGCATAACATGATCGTTACGCCCGATGGACGCCTCAAGGTCACAGACTTTGGCATCGCGCGTGCCCTCTCCACCATCATGCCTGACGAGCGCGCCGACGTCGTCTGGGGTTCGCCGCAGTACTTCTCGCCCGAACAGGCAACCGGTGAAGCGCCCTCACCGGCGTCTGATGTGTACTCGCTGGGTATTGTCCTCTATGAAGTGTTGACGGGCGCGCTGCCATTTACGGCTCCCACCAGCGAGGACCTGGCGCGGATGCATTTGGAATCAGCGCCCATTCCGCCGAGTGAATATGTTCCAGATTTGCCAGCGGCTCTGGAGCAGATCGTGTTGAAGGTCCTTTCCAAGGAACCGGCGGCGCGCTACCGTACGGCAGACCAGCTTGGACGCGTCCTGCTGCGCTTCGGAGCCCAGCGCGATGTAGCGCCTCCGCCTGCTCTGAGCCTGACGCCCGAAGCTGGCTCGACCTATCAACGACCCGAAACACAACCACAACCAGCAACGGCCCCTCCGCCTGCCGCCACTGTGCCCGAGACAACGATTTCCTTTGTAGAGCCTGCCAACCCTGACATCGATTGGACAGCGGTCGCGCTGGGGCTGCTGGCTCTCATCAGCGTGGGCGGCTTGATCCCGTTCTGGATCTATATTTTCTTCCTGTATAACCCCCGTTAATGGATAAGTACATTCTTTCTCCATCAATTCTCTCTGCAGATTTTGCGCGCCTCGGCGAGCAGATTGCCGCGGTCGAAGCAGCCGGCGCGGACTGGATCCACGTGGACGTGATGGATGGGCACTTCGTGCCGAATATTACGATGGGACCGTTCATCGTTGCGACATGCAGTCGCATTACCAAATTACCCATCGATGTCCATTTGATGATCGAAAAGCCGGAACGCTATATTGAAACGTTTGCAAAAGCAGGTGCAAGCAACTTAACTGTACATGTGGAGACCTGCCCGGATATTGTTGGAACACTGAAGAAGATTAAGTCACTCGGGTGCCGGGCGGGTGCGGTGCTCAACCCGGATACCTCGGTTGGCGCGATTCAGCCTGCATTAACGGAAGCAGACCTGATCCTGGTGATGAGTGTACATCCCGGTTATTCGGGACAAAGCTTTATTCCGGAGACCATTGCAAAGGTATCAGAGATCCGCAAAAAGCTGGACGCGCTGCGATCCTCGGCGTGGCTGGAGGTGGACGGTGGGATCGATACCGGGACGCTGCCCAAAATGAAGGAGGCAGGCGCGACCGCCTTCGTCGCGGCGACGGCTGTCTTCAAGCATCCCGAAGGTCCGGCGGCAGGGATCAGGACACTACGAGCATTACTTTAAAACAAAGGTCATGGCGCAACCTGCGCCATGACCTTTGTTGATTAATGTAAATCTTAGGCCGTGGTCTTGCTGAGAGTCTTGATGCACTTGGCGCACAACACTTTGTGCACGGCGCGACCCTTCTCCATGACGAGCGTCTTTTGCAGGTTCGGTTTGAACGTGCGATTGGTGGCGCGTTGGGAAAATGAGCGATTATGACCGAAGGCGGTTGATTTACCGCAGTTTGCGCACTTAGCCATTTTCTTGCAATATCCTTTCTTGCTATAATTCCGTGTAGTTCGAGGTCCAGCTGCCCTTCCAGAGGGCACGGCATTTTACCATACATCTCAGCCTTTCTCAAGTCAAGTGATAAAATAGAAATAACCTATGTCACACCGTACTTGCGTACGGTGCCGGGGAGTGTTGCGAGCCGCGAGCAATCTCCTTCACTACAAGGGGATTGCTTCGTCGGTACGAGCCGCGAAGCGTCCTCGCAATGACATAATCACATGAGGAAACCATGGGCGAAGAAACAACATCATTGGGCGGAATACACATCTCCCCGAACGCGATCGCGACGATTGCCTATCATGCCACAGTCGAATCCTACGGCGTGGTGGGACTGGCGCCAAAGAACATTGCAGATGGGATCGTAAAATCCATTACGCGTGAGCCTTCGCGCGGTGTATCGGTTCGCTACAATGGTGAGGATATTGATATTGAGATCCACATCATCGTGGAGTATGGGACGCGCATCAACTCGGTGGCGGAGAGCGTGGTAAATACCGTTCGTTTTCATGTAGAGAAGGCATTGGGGCTGCGAGTCAATACCGTTAACGTCCACGTAGCAGGGCTACGCGTAAGCGATCCAGACTAGGAGCAGAAGCGTCATGGCAGTAGATACCGCACGTGTTGAGAAACTCCGCAGGCAACCCATTAATGGTCAATCCGTGAAACGGCTCGTAGAGGCAGGGCTTATATGGCTTCGCACCAACCAGCAGACGGTGAACGCGCTGAACGTTTTCCCCGTGCCCGATGGGGATACGGGAACGAACATGGTCCTGACAATGCAATCGGCGTGGAACGAGATCAAGGATCTGGGCCTCCGCAGCATCAGCGACATGGCAGGTGCGGTATCGAAGGGCGCGTTGATGGGCGCGCGCGGCAATTCAGGCGTGATCCTCTCGCAGTTGTGGCGCGGGTTTGCGCGCGGCGTCCATGGCAGAGATGTGCTGGATGGACCGACATTGGCCAAGGCGTTCGGGGAAGCGCGCGATACTGCCTATAAA
>JAICQC010000558.1 GCA_025938055.1 Anaerolineales bacterium
CCGCAGCATTAAGCGACTCGATTCTGCCGCGCATGGGAAGCTTCAACACGATATCGCATTTCGAACGAATCAGCTGCCGGATTCCCTGCCCCTCCGAGCCGACGACCAGCCCGAGCGCGCCCTTCAAATGACGACTATCCGGTTTGAACTCTTCCCCTTCCTGATCCAATCCAACAACCCAGACCTCCGCCTCTTTGAGGGCGTCGATAGATTGCGCGAGGTTGGCGCGCGCGATCAAGAGATGCTCGCTCGCGCCCGAAGAGGCGTTGACCACCGCCGGGGTGACCTCCACCGTATGCGCCAGCGGGATGATCACGCCGTGCACGCCAATTGCTTCTGCCGTTCTTAACAGTGTTCCAAAATTTTGCGGGTCGTTCAGCGAGTCGAGCAATAGAATAAAAGGCTGCTCGTTTCTCTGATTAGCAAGCTCAAGGATCTCCACCTCATCACTGTAGGAATATCCACTAACCTCTGCTACGACTCCCTGATGATGCTGATGGACCTTATCGAGCCGTCCGCGCTGCAATCTTTCGACAGGAATGCGGCGTTCTTTTGCCATCTTCAAAATGTCCGCCAGTTTGCCCTTCTCCTGTGCGCCTTCGGCAATTTGAATTTTGAAAACATCCCTGCGCTTCGCGCGTAACGTTTCGTAGACCGCGTTACGAGAGTAGATAAATTCTTTCATCCAGTTGATTTTACTTGAGAATAGGAGCGTATCTTTTACTTTTCCATGCGCTCATACGACATCACAAACTCATAAAACCCCGCTTTGCAATAATAAAACCTGTACTTCTCCCCCTCTTTGAAGTCCCCGCTTATGTCGTCCCCAAACTTAAATTTTTTCTTGCCCACGATGACATAGTATGTGGTGATGCTGCTTTCGCCAGAAGAATCCTGATCAAAGCGGACATTTCCCGAAGCCGATGAGAGGCCTGCATTTTGCAGTTTATTTGCATTCCAGCGGGCGAGCAGCAGGCTAAGAGCAAGAATACTGACAACGACCACAACAAGGACGGGGAAGATCCATACATTCGAAGGGTTTGCAAATAATGCAGCGCGTGTATCTTCATTCTGGAGGAACAAAGCCAGGATCAGGCACAGCCCCAAGAATAGGAATCCAATGGCGATCCATACATTAAAACTCTGCAGTCTGACACCGCCCTTTCCTACCATCTTCAGCCACTCTTTCTGGCTCTGGCTCAACTGCCCACGTTTGTTGGCTTTCAAGTCTGCTTCGGTGAATTCAAACATGGTTATCGTTCTACTTCCACCTTCACTTCGACAATTCGATCCAATCGAAAATTTCTCTCCGCTTTACGTAAATGGCAGTGCGCCTTGAGATACACGTAATCGGATAATCCCATTACCTGCTTGGGCGTGATCCAGCGTTCGGTCTCGATCCCCTCGCCGTTCACGTAGCGGATAAACATCCGTTTGCTGCTGTAGATGGCTTCGCCCAGCTCGGTGGGGAGTTGAATCCCCTCATTGGGCCAGACGGGGGAGTTATAGATGCCGATGTAGTCATCCAGCGGCTTGTTGAACTGTTTTAAGGAATCCATGATGGCGAAGAAGACGCCGCGCCCGGTGTGGGCATCTGGCAAGGCGCGGTGAGAAACGGTCATCGGGACATGGAACGCCTCAGCAAGGTAATATAGGCTGTAGGAGGGTAAGTCAAAATTCTGTCGGGCAAGCAGCAACGTGTCCACCAGGTTAGGAATCTGGATCTCGCGCCCGAGACGCCGAAACTCGCTATCGAGGAACTGCACGTCAAACTGGGCGTTGTGACAGACCACGACCGTGCCTTTCAGCCATTCTATGATATCGTCTGCCACTTCGGCAAACGGGGGAGCATCGGCCAGCTGGTCGTCCGTAAGTCCACTGGTGCTCGCCGCGCCCAGCGAAAGCGGATATTCAGGATTCACCAGCATATGAACTTGCTGTTTGACACGCCGCCCTTCTGTGAGCACGATCCCCACTTCACAGATGCGGTCGCCGAACCAGGGCGAAAGCCCCGTAGTTTCCATATCCAGGAAGGCAAAACGAGCGCTGGAGAGATCGAACATATCTGGATTCTATACCGAAAAAGCTTTCCCTGCCTCATAATTTTCTACCTTTTGGTTACGGTATAGCGTTACGCTCCCGGCGCCGTGGACGGTCCAGGTTCCTGCCCCGTCATCGAGCATACCCGTCTTTTCGTCAATGCCGATCAGTGTGACCTTAGAAATCTCCAGCAGGCGCGACGCCCAGCCCTTCCCAAACGTGTCGTAGTGCGGCATGACGATCGCGTTCGGAAACAGATTAAGTCCATCGACCACCTGCCCGCGGCTCGGGTCATAATAGAACTCGCACATCACCATCGCCCCCGCGCTCGAGCCGGCAACGACCGCGCTGGTGGCATAGGCTTCCAGTATCGCCTGCCAGGCGGCGCTCCCTTTTAACGTCTCGCCGAGATACCCTGTGAAGCCTCCGAGGATGTAAATAAGCTTCGCCTCCCGCAGGGATTATGCAATTCCCTCGTCGTTGGCGCTTGTCTTATCGATGAGCGGAAGTGAGCCCA
>JAICQC010000212.1 GCA_025938055.1 Anaerolineales bacterium
ATGTGGTTTGACGTTTGAATATACTGCGCGTTGACTCCATGCTCCGATTTGCGCTTGATATATTTCACTTCAAACGGCGGATAGAAGGGCCAGAAGGAACAATCCTGGTTGAGGTCTTGAGATAAATCGTAAATCTTCATTGGAAGTCTCCTTTGTGTGAAATCAGATATTAGAGAATTAGAGATTGGAGAATTGGATGGCTATGATTCGAGCCATTCAAAGTCAGTTTCATCAAAGAGAATACGCGGAAAATCGTCTGGGAGGTGTGAAGGGATATACTCGGCAGGGTTTTCTTTGACAGTCTTTGCAACGGTGATTTCGCCCGTGCGTTGACTCTTAAGACTGGAAACATATAAATTGAGTTGGCGCGCAATATCAGTCAAACGTGTTACGTAGCTCTGCGAATCAGGCAAAGACATCAACTGCCGTACAGCAGCTCGATTCAGCCAATATTTTGTTTCGAACACACTCCCTCGAGCGTAATATAAGAATTGGATTTTTTCACCGAAATGAAAACGCCCAAACGACTCGGCAATATTTGCCCCGATAGAGTCTGCAGTGCGGGAAATTTGCTTGCCAACGACATCTTGAGCAAACTCATCCCATTGGGAGGCTATCTTGTATATTGCATCTGCAATCTGCTCGGCATTCTTTAACACTCTCACATCTTCCAATGACGTGGGCATACCAGCCTCCAAGACCTAATTCTCTACTTCTCCAATTCTCTTCTTACAGCCCGTACTTTTCTGCAAACGCAACCAACGCATCTTCGAACATCTTCAACGGCGGTCTTACCAGCCCTGCGCCCACCTGACCGACGCCTGCATTTTTGTGTGCAATGCCAGTGTTGATGCGCGGTGTAATTCCCAGCTCGACCACCTTGCGAAGGTCGATGCCCGTCGGTGTGCCGCGGAAATCCAGAGATGGCATGGTGAAGTATTTGCTCTCGGCAAACGTGATTTCATACATTTCGAGCGTGGCATTCACTGCATCTTTGGGCGAACCGCCTACAAATGTGACAATCGCCGGCGCGGTCGCCATGGCAAAGCCACCAATGCCTGCTGTTTCTGTGATAGCGCTATCGCCAATGTCAGGATTCGCATCATCCTGGGTGAAACCAGAGAAAAATAATCCAACGGGAATCTCAGCAGGCGCCGTGAACCACTCTTTCTCGCCCAGCCCACTGACGCGGATTCCAAAGTCTGTGCCATTACGTGCCATCGTTGTGACGATCGTGCTTCCCTGCACTCCATGTGCCGCATCGGCCATTGCCTTGCAAGCCGCCATGACGGGATTCAAAACACTCAGAGCATTGTCCCCGATAAATTGCAGAACTTCTGATTCAACCGTATCATCCTTGACAACCTTTGCAATCAGTGGAGAAATCAATTTCAAATAGATCAGCGATCCGGCTTTGTTGCGATTATGCCCCTCATCGCCCATGTGCAATGCTTCGGCGATCAACGCGCGCAGGTCAAGCCCATTCGATTGGGCAAGTGCATCCGCCAGGACACTGCCGAGCACATCGTTCATCCAGTGCAGCTTCTTTAATACTTCTTCACTATACGCACCGTAGCGCAGGACTTTTCCATATCCTTCATTCAAATTGGAAAACGATGTATTTCCATGCTCGGCATTCTCAACGACATAGACTTTCATTGAGGCGGAAATGACTCCCGCCATCGGACCGACCGCGCCATGATGGTGGCACGAATCGAACTCGACCTCGCCTCTCTCTGCCATGGAGGTCGCTTCCGTTTCATTGGCTGCCAACCCCTCGAACAGCATCGCGCCAATGATCGCTCCGCGCAACGGACCCGACATGCGCGCCCATTCAATTGGTGGACCCGCGTGGAGGAGCAGGTTATCCTCCATCCCGGGGACAACATCTCGCGCGGCGGCAACGCTTTTCAGAATCGGGCGGGCTTCCATGAGGCGGTTGACGGCGGTAGTATTGGCTTGGTCAATGTCCATGTTCATCTCCTGTAATTTGTAATGAGTAAATAGTAATTCCCACTTACCAATTACTTATTACTTTTCATCTTCTCCAAAAGCGACGCGAGTCTCTCATTCCCACCCGCGGGCGGACGCCAATCCACATGCACGGCTTGCGCGCCTTGCGACGTCAGGCTTTCATAAAAGGATTCGAGTCCCACGTTGATCGCCGCGAGAGGTTGTGTTAACTGTTCAAGGTTTACAGGTGTATGTTTGTTTGGTGTGTGGCGATTGAAACGCAAACTGACGTATTCAACTGCTTCTGCTGCTGTACGAAAAACAGCTGCACCTGCTTCTTTCAATCTCTCAATTTGATATTCCAGATTCTGCGGATCATCATCTGTGCCAATGACAATGGCTACAAACTCAACCCCGCTCCGTTGCACTTCGGAGGCAAGTGTCTCTACTCTCTGATCTCTGATCTCTTTTATCACTGGAACCAACTCACCGGCAGGATCGGCATGTGAGCCCTCCCCAAGGACAACATCGAGCAAAATCATTCCGACTTCCGGGTCCGTGGCTTCCTGTCTCATGCGGCGTATGCGTAAGTCGTTATCAATCATCGGGTGAAGACGCCCCACCATGAAGAACTCATCCCCTAAATCGATGATCGTATGGGCCTCGCTGTGAAGAGGATCTTTTAATAATTGGTTATTGGTAATTGGGGCGTTGGAATAGATGGGAGAAAGGCTGGCTTGCAGCCCGAGGAGGGTTTCGTACGCAAGTGTTCCGCCGGAGAACAGACCGCGTAAGTAACCAGTGGCTTGTTGAGCATCCCTCTGCGATGGATCACTGCTACCTGATAATTGACTCACCGCAATTTCAGCTGCTTCGCTCAAGCTAATCGCAAAATGCAAGTTGCCGACTTGTCTTGCAGGTGGTGGATATCCAATGAAATAAATAACTACTGGTTTGCCCATCTCCTGCGTAGTGGAAATCAATTGTGTAGCAACATCAGGGGAAGGTGGTTTGGAAATTAATGCGATTACTCTTGTTTCAGGGTCGTACGCCAATAAATCCAAAGCTTGATTTGCCGTGATCGCACCTATCTCGGATTTCAGGTCTCTCCCACCTGTGCCGATGGCATGAGAAATACCTGCGCCGAGATTATGGATCTGTGCTGTCACAGCTTGCGTTCCTGTCCCTGAAGCACCAACCACGCCAATGGATCCGCGGCGGACGCGGTTTGCAAACCCCAGGCCGATGCCATTGATGATCGCCGTACCGCAATCGGGACCCATCACCAGCAGTCCCTTTTCGCGGGCGGACCTCTTCAACGCAATTTCATCTTCGAGAGAAACGTTATCACTGTAAAGGAAAACATGTTTGCCCAGATCAAGAGCCTCGCGCGCCACACCTGCTGCATAACGACCCGGTACAGAGACCAACACCCAATTTGCCTCAGGCAGTTGTTTTGCCGCTGCACTCAAACTACGCGGACGAAAATCCTGTGAGACCGATGAACGTTTCTTAGCAAGCAATACATCGACCTGATCGATCGCCTCGCTTGCGGAGGATTCGTTTTCCGCTTTGATCACAATCAACAAATCATCAGGGCTGGCAGTGATAGACTCAGGCAGGAGATTGTTCGCCGCGAGCAGGTCGCGGTTGGCAGGAGTCGCCATCACTACCCCCGCATCGATGACTCCAGGCAGACCGACCAAGCCGCGTTGAAGCTGCATCAACACGACCGAGTCGTAATACGCGCCGCGGCGCACCTCCTGTTTTGTAACGGTCATAGCGTTCCCAGAGCCTTTTCCATTTCTCTCGCCCAGAACAACAGCGACTCATCCTTATACCAGTTGCCAACCACCTGCAGACCTAACGGCAAGGCATCTTTAGCTTTGCCAGCCGGCAGATTAACGGCAGGGAGACCGGCTTGCGTCCAGGCGAGGTTCATCACGGGATCGCCAGTGCTGTCCAATCCCTTGGGAGCGGGACCGACGGTCGAGGGAGAAATCCACAGGTCGATATTGTGATCGAGGAAGGATCGCCTGATCTCGGCGCGAAAGTCCTCGCGGGCGGAGAGGGCGCTTTGCAATTGGTCACTGGTAATGGACTGCCCACGTCGGAGAAGCTCGGCAGTCTTTGGTGCATACAGGCTTTCGTATTTCCCAAACCAATCCGCATGGACCTGTGCAGCCTCCGCTGACATGATGACGTCATGCCGGGCGCGAATTTCCGCAAAATCTGGCATGAGAGGAATATGCTCTATCTGGTATCCCGCATTCTCCAGGGCTTTGCAGACATCTTCAAAATGAGCAAGTCCCTCGGCGCTTACGCTTTGCAGATAGGGACCGTCCGGGATGCCAAGGCGCGGCGTTTTCAAGGGCTGGGTTGGCTCGTCCCAATCGGTGAATAGAACGCGCGCGGCGTCGATGGCGCTTTCCGCATCCGGGACAAAAAAGCCGACGTGATCGAGCGAGGGTGAAAGCGGGATCACCCCGTCTCGCGAGATGCGGTCATACGTGGGCTTGACCCCAACGACTCCACAGAAAGACGCAGGACGGATGATCGAACCGATGGTTTGCGTCCCTAGAGCGATGTGACAGAATCCCGCTGCGACCGCTGCCGCCGATCCGCTGCTCGAGCCGCCCGGCGTATGTTCGTAATTATGGGGGTTACGCGTAGGACCGGGAGAAAAATAGGCAAACTCGGTGGTCACTGTTTTTCCGAAAAACAACACGCCAGCCTCCAGCAGCCGGGATACGCTGTTCGCTTCCCTCCCTTGAAAAACGTCAGCAGGCAGACGGCTGCCTGCCTGTGTGGGGAAACCCTCCACATGGAAAATATCTTTGACGCCCAGGAGCGCCCCAAACATCAAAGGACGCTTGATCAGATCCGGATAACTGAGCACCAGCGCTTCCGCCTGATCGTATAGGCGGTCAAATCGTTTCTCCTCCGGGATGAATGCCTGGATGGAAGACTCATATTGTGTAAACTTTGCCTCGATTTGCGCAAGGAATTCAGGCACCAGCAACTGCCCCACACGCAATTGTTCTTTCAAAGAATGTTCGATCATCTTTAACTACCAATCTCCATTACCCATAACCGTACCATCATGATAGTTCCATGCCAATCAACGCATTTTATTCGCTGCCAGTTTGACGGCATCCACGATGTGCTGATAGCCCGTGCAGCGACAAAGATTCCCCGAAAGTGCATGCCTGATCTCGTCTTCATTTGGATTCGGGTTTTCCTTCAAAAATGGGACAAGGGTCATCAAAATGCCAGGCGTGCAATAGCCGCACTGCAAACCATGCGCTTCCCAAAACGCTTGCTGGATCGGATGCAATCGATCGGAGCTTTCTGCCAGTCCTTCCACTGTGGTGATCTTGTGCCCATCGGCCTGGACCGCGAACATCAAACAGGAGCGCGCCGATTCGCCATCGAACAGGATGGTGCACGCGCCGCAAACTCCATGCTCACAGCCCACGTGTGTGCCCGTGAGCCCGAGCTCGTGGCGCAGGAAATCGCTGAGGAGCAGGCGAGGCTCCACTTCACGCTTATATATTTTTTCATTGACCGTGATCGTGACAGGATGTGTCTGTGTCATGGCAAGGTTTCCTCCCGGGCGCGCTGCATGGCTGTCTTCAAAGCCTTCCGGGTCAACACGTTCGCCAGATGACGCTGGTATTCCACCGAGGCATGAATGTTCCCGAACGGAGTGATTTCCTGCCCGCTTGCCAGCGCCGCGGCGGAGTCGATCAATTCCTCGGTCGGCGCTTCACCCACCAGGAGCCGGGCGGCTTCTTTTGCATCCACGGGTCCGTCACCGGCGTTCAAATAGACCAGTCTTGCCGCCTGGCATTTCCCCGCATCATCCAGGGTCACGAGCGCTGCAACTCCCATCAAGGCATAATCTCCGGCGCGGGGCGCCACCTCCAGGAATGACCAGCCCGTGCGACTCGGGAGGGAAGGTAGTTCGATCTCAGCCAGCATTTCGCCTTCCACAAGATCGGTCATGAACATCCCTGAAAAAAAGCTGTCTGCCTCCACCCAGCGTTCCGAGTCTACGCCGCGAGCTTTCAGGCGCGCGCCGAGCGCCAGCATGATGACTGGTAGTTCCGCGGCGGGATCCGCATTGGCGAGGCTCCCGCCCAGCGTGCCGCGGTTCCTGATTTGTGGATGAGCGACGTGAGGCATAGCTTCTGCCAGAAGTGGGAATCGCTGCGAGATGAGCGGTTCAAACTCCAGTGTCCGTTCGCGTGTCATGGCGCCGATTCGAACGCAGCTCTCCTCCTCGCGCACATAATCCAGTTCTCTGACACGATTCAGATCGATCAAGACAGAAGGCTGCACTACCCGGAAATTCATGGCAGGCACCAGGCTCTGCCCCCCTGCCAGTAACTTCGCGTCACTCCCGGAGTTATGCAGCAGAAATAATGCTTCTTCAATGGAATCAGGGGCGTGATACTCAAACGGAGCCGGTTTCATGGATGAACCTCAATTGTTGATTGAATGGAAGCCCGGGCTACTGTTCCTCCCCCGGCACGCGGATTGATCGGCAAGTAAATCCCAGATACAACTTTGTACTGCACCAACCGTTACTCGGCCTTTTAAAAACATTAAGCTCTCCTCAACAAGGATCTGAGATAGGGTCTGTAATGGGTAAAAACACCATCAAAATACGATGGTTATGATGTGGGAAAACAGGTTAAGGAAGATTATATCTTAAGCAGTCAGGCGGCTCTCCAGTGGTGCAGACAACAGCCCAGACATTAAAAAAACGGATCGTATTTTGCTTGGAAAGCCGTGTCTTTCTCGAATTATCGGGGTTGTGTACTGTAACATGTGCCAAAGGCTACCCTCTCTTATTTCGTTCGATTTTCCAGGCTCAGCTAAAGAGAGCCATCGAGCGGGGTTGCCATATTTCGTCCCGCGAAGCGCGGGACGATTTTTGTTTGGAGGTGAGCGTGAAGTTTGAAACAGCTACAGTCATCCCACCCGCCCCTGTATAAAAAGATCAAAAGAGGAGTATGAGAGGAGTAATGCTATGGCTACATCCAGAAAAAAAACTGCAAAGTCCGCGAACGCAACATCAAGAAGTAATGTGGTCGGTTACCTGCCCAATGACTCGCCTCCACCCGTTCAGCAAGCCCTGTTAGGGTTTCAGCATGTGCTGACCATGTTCCCGGCAACTGTCCTGGTTGCGGCACTGTGCGGTTTCCACGTTGGAACCGTGTTGACCATTTCGGGTGTCGGCACCATTGTTGCCCTGCTGCTCGCCAAGTGGCGCATTGGCTCATTCATCCCGCTATTCTATGGGTCCAGCTTCAGCTATATCGCCGCCTATCTGGCGATCGCACAGCAAATGACCGGAAGCTTGCCTCAATTTGGAGTGCCCCTGCCGGATGAGGTTATCAGTACCATGCAAGCCGGTATTGTCGTCACGGGCTTGTTGAACGTTGGGATCGGCTTTCTCATCCGCGCGATCGGCAAGGAAAGGATCGACATGGTCCTGCCGCCGATCGTGACCGGCTCGGTAGCTGCCATCATCGGTTTTGGTCTGGCGTTCGCAGCCCTCGGGCAAATGGCAAATGCAAATTTCCTGGTGGCATTTGTCACATTGCTGGTCACCATCCTGTTCTCTGTATACCTGCAGAACAGGGGCTTTCTCGGCATGATCCCGGTATTGCTTGGCGCGATCTTCGGCTATATCTTCTCTGCCATCGTTGCCCCGAATCCCGAGCAGTTTGCGCCGCTTGCCACTGCGCCCTGGTTTGCAGTTCCGCACATCACCTTCCCAAGTTTTAGCGGAGCCCTGGTTGGGACAGCCATCTTTAGCATCGCGATCATGGCAATTGCCACGGTCCCTGAATCGACCGCCCACCTGTATCAGATCAGTTTGTATGTGGACCGTCTCGCAGATGACATGGGACGTAAACAGTAC
>JAICQC010000266.1 GCA_025938055.1 Anaerolineales bacterium
ACTACGCCCACTCCAGCATTCCTTTGCGCCACGTATAAACGAGTCCCACAATGAGAATGAGGATAAAGACAATACCCTCGATGACGGCGAACAGCCCCAGTTGACCAAGCTTCACTGCCCAGGGGAAAAGGAAGACAGTTTCGACATCGAAGATCAGGAAAACCAGCGCGAAGATGTAATACTGCGCCTTGAACTGTACCCAACTGTCTCCCACCGTCTCGATCCCGCACTCGTATGTGGATTGTTTAATGGGATTCGCTTTCTTGGGGCCCAGGATCCACGCCACCGTAATTGCACCTACGGGAATGATCAGGCCCACGATAAGAAACAAACCAATGTAAATCCACTGACTCATAGATTCTCCATGGCGAATAGTACGTTTAAGGCAAAATTTGTCCACACTGCCGCTGTGCAGCGTGCGTCGCTGGTATTACAAACGCCGAAATTGTACCATGAAGTACAAACGCCTAACATGAAAACCAAACCAGGCTGAAGTGATTTTTATTTCACAGTCAAAGCCTGGCTCTGTTCCGTCGCTGTAGAAGGAACTTGACAATGTCTTCGAAGAATGGAAAGCCGATGATCGTCCCGACCACGGAACCGACAATGCCGGTCGTGCGTGCAAATTCTCCGGAAAGGCCCAGGAAGTTCACCGCTTCGATCTCGACGATCTGGGCGGACACTGTTTTCCGGCTTTCTTCGCCGTTCTGTTTATCAACGAAACGAAGGTACAGCCAGATCGTCCCGCGATACACCGCCACATCCTCCGGGCGGATGCTCCAGCGGAAGGTCACCGAATTCCCAGGCGATAGCGCCTCGCTCACCAGTTCTGCCGGGCGGACCTCCATCCCCGCCAGGTCGAGGCGCGCCTCGGCAATGACGTGATGCGACTCGTACAGGTTCGGGATCTCAACGGTTTTCCCGGTAACGACGTTGTCCCCGATCTCTGCCGTCGGCGTGAGTGTGCCGAGGTCATCCACTTCCAGCGTCAACCGCACCAGGTCCGAATCGCCGACGCGGATCTGCGGCGGGAATTCCACCGTCAGACGCCGCCGCTCGGGCAGCGCCGGTTGCGCTGTGATCTGTGGCGTGACGAGGGTAGGCAGCACGGTGGGCAGCGGCGCGGTTGCCTGGATGCCCGGAGGTTCACCTGCTCCGGTTTCCGGCGGCGAGCCGCCTGAGAACATGCCGCAGCCAAAGGCGGTCAGGACGCCGATCATGATGAAAAGGCTAAAAATCAGCCTGTGGGTTCGCATGATGGTCAGGAGAAAAGTTGAATGTGGAACGAAATAGGAGTGGGCAACTGCAATTCAGCTGGTGGGATGGGTTGAGTCCGTACCTCACGCCGCACCGGCAGCAGTCCCCAGACCAGCAGTGCAGCCGAAACGATCAGGATGGCGACCCCGACCAGGATCCTCAGCCGTCTCATCCTTGATCGACTTCTTCCACCTCTGCATACCAGCGCACTCGCGTGCCGATCAGATCGCGCATCTTCCATGCCATAGTCTTCGGCACCGACTCCAACATGGAGGCGACCATCCGAACACGGCGCAGGACGAGGTCGCGCTCCTCACGGCTCAATGCCAGCTCTTCGCGTAAAAGCAGTTCTTCCACCCGTTTGAGATTAATGGTCGTCGTCTTATAGAGCCCCCAATCATCAGCACAAAGAGAAGCGATGCGATCCAGCCCGATCTTCCCCTCCTGTTCGTTCCCGATATCATTGTTTAGCAGCAGTGAGATGATGTCGAAAGCGTCCTTACGGTTCAGCTGGACGATCTGTGCCTTCGAAAGGAGCAACTCTGCCAGCGGAATGGTCACCGGGTCGATCTTCAAGCGCCCATCCATGGGCAGTTTATGGCACATCTCGAAATCACCGACCAGGATATCGATGCGATGACCCGCCGCCTGGTCATAATAGATCTGGCGGTGCGAGCCATTCAACAGGTTGAACTGCTTGTTGGGTGCATACCCCATCTGCTGAAAGAACGGTTCAAGTTTGTGCCGGTCACGCTCGGAAACGACAAAGTCCACATCCGGCGAATCGCGATGGAAAAAGCGCGTGTCATTCTGGCTGTGGGCATAAATCGCCAGTCCGCCAAAGGCGCGCAGCTGGATCTGGTTGGCATCTGCCGCAGAGATCAGGCGGTTCATCTCAGAAACAAGGTCGGGCAACGTATCCATGGAAGTACTATACCCCTCTCCCTTGCCGGAAGGAAGAGGGGTAAAACGTCAGAATCCCTTACTCCACCGGAATTTCCGCATGGACTTTGTCGAGGTCGATGCCTTCCCGGCGGCGCGCGGCTCTCGAACCGAAATAAATGATCGCGGCAATGACGTAGTTCGCCAGCATGTAAATGATCGAGGTGCCATTCTTGAACCCGTTCTCGTTGATGCTGTAGCCGATGCCGTACAGCGCGTTCGGGTCGAGGATCCACTGGTAGAGCAGGAACACCAGGAACCCGCCGAAGATCACGCCCGCGACCGTGATGAGTGGAATCCCCAACACGTTGTATTTGGCGATCGGCGAAGCCCGATACAGGTCCGGTTTGCGGTAGGGCAGCAGGATGGCGGCAATAGTCGTCCCCAGGAAGGTCACTGCAATGACCAGCGTGGACGCCAGCGTGAGCGAACGGAAGTTCGCGATGTTATAGGAGAACAGGAAGGAAACCACGATGGAGGGGATCACCATCAGCAGTAAGGCGTAGACCGGCGTGCCGGTGCGGTCATCCACCTCCGCGACCTTCTCGGGCAGCAGGCGATCAAACGCCGCAGCAAAGATCACACGCGTGGAGGAAAGGAACACAGTTCCGCTCCAGCCGAACCACCACAGGCTCATCAGAGCGATCACAATGAATTGGAGCACACGGCTGCCGGAGAGGAAGGAGGCGAACAGCGCCGGGTAGGGCCAGACCGGCAGGGCAGGTGGGTCGGTCGTAAAGCCCCAGGCGTAGTTCCACCACGCGCCGCCAGCCTGCACGTAGAAATCCCAGCCGATGGTGCGGTTGATGGCGTATAAAAGCAGGATACCCAACAAAGTAGTCACACCCAGCGCAGAAGCCATGCCAACGATATTGCGTTTGAAATCGGTCGCGCCGCGCACTTCCCCGTAAAGTGTCGCGCCCCAGTTGGGCCACAGATTGAAAAAGACAAGGTAAGGGAGCGTCAGGAAGATCAAGCCCAGTCCACCGCCAAGGAACGGCAGCGCCGCGCCTGCATTCGTCCCCAGTGCCACCGTGGCATCGTACACGCCGGGCTGCGCGCCGAACATCTCAGCGGCATTCGTCTCGAGTCCTTCCCGGAAGGCTTCCGGCGAACCGGTCAGCAGGAGAACGATCACGATCAATAAGCCAAGCATCCCGCCATAGAACGAGAACTTCTGAATGCGGGCATACGCCTTCATGCCCATGGCGATAAAGACGCTCACAATCGCCAGCGTAATGAGCGAGGCGAGGAATGAACCGTTGTTCGTGCCCGCGAACCACAACGCGGTATCTCTTGCGCCCAGGATACCCAGCAGAGGCACCAGCACGATGTGACGGAACATGTCACCGTAGAGCGGCACCCACAGCCACAGGATGAACCACCAGCCCGTGACCGCCAGGATGAAACCGATCGCCCCACCCAGGATGCGGCTCTGCCAGATGTAATCGCCGCCCGAGCGGGGCATCACGGCGATCAGCGCCGCGTAGACGACGACTTCGAAGAAGATGAACAACGCGCTGACGATCAGCGCCGGCACCAATCCGCCACCGAAGTAGTACATCTGACTGAAGCTGTACAGACCTAGGGTGATGAGGTTGATGGAGAACAACGCGTAGATGAACGCGTCCATGACCGACCACGAACGCACCAGGCCGGTCGCTTTCCGGACAAACAAGTTAGTCATGGGATGCTCCTCCTTTAGGGCATTAATCATCTCGTGCTACACAGGCGCCTACGGTGCTTATAACACGCAACTCCCAAATAAGTTAACCTGTAGTCAGAACCTTACCTTCTCTCAGTTCCGTCATTGCGAGCCCACTAGGGCGAAGCAATCTCACATTATGTAGCCTGGGATTGCTTCGTCAGGCTCCGTCCTCCTCGCAATGACAGAATATTATTTTATAGTTAATTATGATGGACTACTTAACCGGTAGTCAGAACGTAATTTTCGATCTTATTCTTTCCGAGATTCACAACCGCACCCAGCAGGGTTCCCTGCTCATACATCGAACCAGGGTTGATGCACAGAGTTTTGCCGATGCGGGTAGCGCCGCGTCCTTCATGGATGTGCCCGTGCAAGCCCAGCAAAGGCTGCGTCTCTTCGATGGCTTTACGCAGAGCCGTCGAGCCGACCGGCTTGAGCGCCTGCCCCGCCATTTTGGGACGCAGGTCCTTGTCCAGTTCCGGCGCTTCGTCAAGGCTGGATCGATAGGGCGGCACGTGGATGTTGAAGACCGCGTTGCGCGGTTCTTTAAGCTGACAGATCATTGCCTCATACCGGACCTTGAGCTGATCCTCGTCTTCCTCACGGTGCGTATCCCATGGTGTCCGGTTCGACCAGCCGGAGGCGATCATCTC
This sequence comes from Anaerolineales bacterium, assembly GCA_025938055.1. The sequence goes on from JAICQC010000266.1 coordinate 4,561, forward strand.
ATGAACGCCGTCGAGCAGAGTCACCTGCCCCTCTGCGAGGACCACACGCCGGGACGAACGGACGATGGCATCCACTTCGTCCATGTCGTCGTTGCCAGGACAGCAATAGACCTTCATATCCGTGCCGTCCAACTTTTTATCGGCAAGGTCCATCCACTGCTGGACAACCTTGAGCACTTCCTGCGAGAAAATCTGGCTCACTCTCTCAGGGTCTTTTTCCAGCTCGGCAATTTCATCGGGATTTGTCAGATAGGGATAATAGCCGCGGCTGCGGACGCGCTTGATCATATCCTGCAGTTCGTCTTCATTCGAGACGTCAAACACCTGTTCGAGCAATGTGACGCGGTAGTTGTTTCCGCCCTTGTGGATGAACGGCACGACAGCTTTCCCCGTCATATCGCCGCCGAGGATCAGCACATCGGCCCCATAGAATTTCCCCGCATTCAAAAACTTGCTCCAGCAAATATCCGACCCGTGAATGTCTGTTGCAAAGAAGAGTTTTGTCACCGCTAAAGCATCCTTGTTTTCTAGGGGGATATATTTCCGCCCATTATACACGCCCTTGAGAAATACAGAATTTAATGGAGGGCTTCTGCCTGCATGCAAAGACTCTCAGAATTCAGGAAAAAGCGATGATAGAATTCTTTGAGTAAGCAATTCTGCATTGGCCCTCTACTATAAATAAATACTGGAGACAAAATGACAGGACTTGCCTCGAAAAAGATGGGCATAAAAGAAGGGTCGCGTGCATACTTCGTCAACGCACCAGAAGACGCTATAAAAGTGATCGACCCATCACAACTCGACCTTGCTAAAAGACTAACTGGCAAGTTCGAGTACATCCATTTTTTTCACCAAGAGCCAGAAAGAGTTCAATGACAGGTTCCCGAAGCTGAAGGAACATCTTCAGTCAACGGGTGTGCTCTGGGTTTCGTGGCCGAAAAATAAAAAGCTGGGAACCGACCTCACATTGACGAAGGTCATCAAATTAGGCTATGACCACGGGCTTGTCGAAAGCAAAACGATCAGCATCAACGAGACCTGGTCAGCCATTAAGTTTACGCATCCAAAGAAGGGGAAAGTGTATAAGAATAGCTATGGAAAATTGAAATCGCATCGTCCTTGATCGCTGCGTCAAAAGTCACTGACGTGGGCCCTGCTCCTCCAAAACCCTGAGTAACTCTGTTCTCGTGAACGGTATATCGTGCCCCTCCACGTACAGGTGGTAAGCGCTACTCTGAAGTTTCCTGAGCATCTCCAGGGAGGGTGCCGAGTCTGGTTTGCGCAGGTACAAAGGTGGAGGATAGTAGCAATCGCCAAGAAACATTACCCCATCCTGTGGTACCTTGACAACGATCGAGTCTTCGGAATGTTCGCCGCCCACATGCTCCAGTTCAATGGCGAGCTCATCCAAGTGGATGATTTTGTCTTTTGCAAATGTCTGTTCGGGAACCACGATCCGAAATGAACTCCAGTCGCCGACCGCCCGTGCCCGCGCCTGATAACTGGTTGTGAGGATTGGGTTGCGCCGGATCTCCTCGTTCATGTATTCAATCCCCCACGGTTTCTGCGCTTCCTCGTGCAGGGCGTTTCGACAAAGGGCGTGCGCTGTGACTGGAGCATCGAACTCACACGCCCCGTAGACGTGATCCCAGTGACGGTGAGTATAGATAATCTGGGATACGGGCGGAAGATTGCAACTTGCCAGTTCCGTTTTGAGCAGGCGAGCCAGGCGCGGGCTGTTACCTGCATCCACCAGCACGCTCTCCCACCGGGTGCTGATCACGCCAATGGAACTCTGTACGGCGTCTGGATCAGGGTCGTGAGGGTAGTACCATGTATGCTCAGTAAGCTGGGTTAGCTTTTGATTCATGGATCATCACCCACTCAACTCACGGATGTCCATAGACATAGAAGATGTAATCTTGATATTCTGTTTC
>JAICQC010000382.1 GCA_025938055.1 Anaerolineales bacterium
GCCGTTTTTACGTTCCCGGCGGGAGTGAGCTTGTGATATCGGCAGTGGGATTTCTCGCAGGCTTTGCCCTCCATATCGTGCAATTCGTTCGAATGTCTGCCAGCTTCCCGCTGGAGGAGATCCTGGGTCCTGTCCTTGGCTCGACGTTCCTGAGCCAGCTTTGGGCTTTTTCTCCCCTGCAGTTGGGTCGAAGTCTTCTGAGTTACCTGTTTTTTCTGCTTGTGCAATTTGGTCCGTTGGGAGTGGTTCTGGGGATCTCTGGCATCCGCAATGTATTGAGAGATGGTGACCGGTCAATAAGAAAAGTTATTTCTTTTTTTATCGTGTTCGCACTGTTCGGGATCTTCTACCGGGTCACGGACCAATTTACCTTCTTTATTCCCTCCTACCTCTTTTGGGCGCTCTTAATGGGGGTCGGGGCAGAAAATGCCTTGAGATGGATTCCCGGGAAGGGGCGTGTCCTTTTGCAGGCCATTCTTGTGTTGTTCGTTCTTGCAATGCCGTTCTTCTACAATTCCCTGCCGTCACTGGCGGCGAGAAATAGGTTGAACGATGCTTCCATTGAGATCCCCGAGATCGGGGTCGGGGTTCGGAATGGACTCGCCTATTACATAAACCCCAACAAGCGCGGGGACGATCAGGCATATGATTTTGGGAACCAGACCATCTCAAGTTTAGCGCCAAACTCCGTCGTGATTGCTGAATGGTATACCGACACCGACGAGTATTTTATCTTCCGTTACTTCACAAAAGTACGACCGATACGCGCAGACGTGACGGTCATCGGCTGGGCGACGGAAGACCCTTTTTCCTTTGATTCCCGCCTGGCACTTAACGCGATAGAAGGCGCCTTCCCTGAGCGCCCCGTCTACCTGGCATCGTTAAGCGAGCGATTCTATTCAGCTTCTACGTTGGTTGCAAAATACTGCATTATTCCTGAGAACAACCTGTACCGACTCTACCCAAAGGAAAGTTCCGAGTTTTCGTGTCTGGGAGATGACGCGGTCACCGAATGATTTTTCATTTCCACTGTAAAAAGGTGGGTCTTATGGATCGTGGCTAATCAGCCCCATTGCGTAATTCCAATCCCATAACTGAAGTTTCTGTTCTTTTCCCTCCATAGCGACTGTAGACTCATAACTGGCATCTGTCTTCAACGGGAACAACGTCCAGCGGGCGGCCTCTTCAGAATCTGGGCGGGTGGCGCGCAGGGCTGCAGGTTCATTCGGGCGCAGGGAAACATCAAAGCTTTGCAGAGGCAACGAGAGACCCAAGCCCTGCGCCTTGATATACGCCTCTTTACGCGTCCAGCAGGTGAAAAAGGCAGTCTCTTTTTGCTTGGCTGGCAGGCTATCTAACTCGGCAAACTCAGCCTTCGAAAAATATTGTTGTGCAATAACAGGTGAAGAAATCCCCGAGCGAATCCGCTCCACATCCACACCGACTTTGCGCCCGCGCGTGATCGCGATCAAAGCGAAGTCACCTGAGTGTGACAGGTTGAATTCCAGGTCGTAGTCCTTCAACGCAGGCTTCCCATACTCGTTCGCAGAGAAGGCTGGCTGCTCCGGCTTGCAGTGGAGATAGCGCGCCAGCACATCGCGCAAGGCTCCATGCGAGGCGATGAAGCGATTGCAATCCGCCGGAAAGTGGAAGAGCGCGGCGCGTTCACGTTCCTCAGCCGAGAGAGTCGTTTCCAGTTTATTTAATATATCCTGCGGCAGATCCAACCGCGCGCGCCAGACGTCCACCTGAAGCGGTTGCAATTCCAAAGTGGGTGGAGGGGCAGACCAGTTAAAGGGTTTCGTTTTTGGCATGAGTTGTTACCAATTCAGTGGTTATGGAGGCGATCACTTCTTCTTTTGCTTGGCTGATGAAGAAATGATCACCGGGAATATATTGAACCTTGAAGGAGGAGTCCGTGTGCAGCGCCCAGCCTTCGATGCGCTCACGGCTGACGCGCGAATCATCCAACCCGCCAAAGGCGACGATTGGACAATGGAGTGGCGCCTCATCCGCGACATAAACGTAACTCTCAAACGCTTCAAAATCTGCGCGCAACACAGGCAGCAGCAGTTTCATAAGCTCAGAGTGTTTCAGTACTTCAACAGGAATGCCATTTAACTGCTGCAAAGACTTTATGAAATCAGCATCTGGAAGTCCGTGGGTGGGCGGGTGTGGATCGGGCAGATGCGGAGCACCATACGCAGAGACAAATAGCAGTTGTGGTTGAGGCAGATGGTTGCTTCTCAGGTTTCGAGCGAGTTCAAACGCCAACAGCCCACCCAAGCTGTGACCGAAGAAAGCAAAAGGTTTATCCAGGAAGGGGCGAATCGCCTGGGAGAGTCTTTCTGCTAACGTCCTGATCTCTTTGACGGGTGCTTCCTGATAGCGAGCCCCCCGCCCCGGATAATGAGCGATCCAAACCTCGATGCTGGCAGGAAATTCCAAAGCCCATTTGTTGAACACCGCCGGACCGCCGCCTGCGTACGGAAACAGGAACAGGCGTATCTCTGCTGGGGGATTGGCTCGTTGAGTAACAAACCAATCAGTGATGTTGTAGGCAGGATGTTGATCCATCTTAAACTCAGGCTGCAGGCTTCTCAAGGAACCCGCGCGGGATGAAATACTTCAGATATGTGTAAAACAATTCGGCATTCACCGGGTGACAGCGAATGCCGCTGCTCTCCAGCCTGGTCAGTGTATTGCTCAGATCGAACTCCGGCATGAAGACCTGTTTTTCTTCCACCTCCTCGATCAACGGCAAATAAGGCTCCCATCCATCCGAAGGCATGTGCGGGATTTGCCTGAAGAGTTCGGCGCGCCAGTCGTCGAAGGGAACTGTGCGAGCCTGGAGACCCTGAGAGGTCAGCCAGTCCGCCAGCGTGCTGAAGTGAACTGGCTCGGGGTTATCCAGATGATAAACCCTGCCAAAGTTCGTAGAGTCTTTGGAAAGTTCGATGATCGCCGCGCTGACAAAGTCCACCGGCACAATGTTGACCATCACATCCAGATTTGGAATACTGCCGAGGAGGACGCAGGCGCGCGTCATGCTGGAGATCAGGTTGTCTGTATTCCACGCGCCGCTGATGCTGTGACCTGAGACCAGGCCCGGGCGATAAATGGCGACCGGGATTCCGCGCTCGGCTGCCTGCATGATGAGCTTCTCAGCCACCCACTTGCTCTGGGCATAGCCTCCAAACGGCGCGCCGACTTCGTCCAGATTTGTATCTTCGCGGAATACGCGTCCATTATTCACTCCGCCCGAATACAAAATGGATAAAGTGGAAACGAAGTGAACAGGCTTCAACCTGATCTGGCTGGCAAGCCGAAGCACCTCCTGTGTACCCAGCACATTGGAAGCTTTATGTGCCCTATATGGATACACGAAGTTTACCATCGCGCCATTATGGTAGATCACATCCACTGTACCAGCCAGTTGCTCGAATGCCTCATCCATCAGACCCAATCGCGGCTCGCTCAGGTCGCCCAGCACCGGCTGGATGCGATCACCGAATGCATCGTCCCAGAGTAAATAGGCTTCCAGATTGCGCTTCAACCGTAGCAAGCCTTTTTCCAGATCATCGGCGCGCAGCAAACAATGAACCTGCGCGGATGTCATCCGAAGCAGATCATGGAGCAGGAATGCTCCTACGAAGCCGGTCGCGCCGGTTAACAGGATGTGCTTTGGTTCTTCGACATGCTCGTAGACCAGATCTCCAGCGTCAATATCTGCGTTGAGTTGTGCTTCGGCATTCAACTCATCCAGACTCAATTGACCGCGCCGGATGAAATCACTGCGAACAGGCGGCAGACCCTGCTCCCCTCTCCGCACCCTCTCGACGGTCTGCGCCAAATTCGCGACCGTTGGGTGTTCGAACAGGGTACGCAAGGGAAGCTGAGCGGCTTCCAGGTTGTATCGCTCGCGCAGTAGAAAGACGAGACGTGTCCCCAGCAGGGAATGACCACCGAGGTCAAAGAAGTTATCGTTCACGCCCACCGCGCTATGCCCATTTGCATTTTCCAATCCCAATACTCGAGCGCAGATTTCAGCCAGTTCCAATTCCAACGGTGTACGGGGAGCGACGTATGACGCTCGGAGGTCAGAGCGCGCCTGCGACGGGGCTGGCAAGGCTTTGCGGTCTACTTTTCCATTCGGCGTCAGTGGCAAGGCCTCCAGCTTAACAAAGATCGACGGAACCATATACTCAGGAAGTTTCTGCCGTAGGAACTCGCGCAACTGACTGGAATCCGTTTCTTCCTTCCCATCGGCGGGCACCACATACGCAACCAGTGAGGCATCGGATGACCTTTCCTTCCAGGCGACCACGACAGCCTGCCAGACGGACGGATGCGCTGCCAGGGCAGTTTCCACTTCGCCGGTCTCGATGCGAAAACCGCGCACCTTGACCTGCTGATCACTGCGACCGAAGAATTCGATATTCCCATCCGGCAGATAACGAGCCAGGTCGCCTGTTTTGTAAATAACTGACGACCCGTCGAATGGACTGGTGATGAATCGTTCCGCAGTCAACTCGGGTCGGTTGAGGTACCCGCGACTAACGCCATCTCCGCCGATGTACAGATCTCCGA
>JAICQC010000606.1 GCA_025938055.1 Anaerolineales bacterium
CAGCGGATCCTCTCCGCGCCAGCGAGCATCCAGTCCATCCCTGCCGCGGCGGACCAGGAGGATTTCGTCTCGATGGGCTTGAACACGGCGCTCAAGAACGGGCAGATCCTCGATAACGCCTACGGCGTGCTGGGCATCGAATTCATGGCAGCGGCGCAGGCGCTGGACTTCCGCGACTTCCAACCAGGGAAGGGCACGCAGTGTGCGCGCGAGGTCATTCGCAAACACGTGGAGCATCTGCATGTGGACCGTCCTCTTTATAACGACCACAATACGATGAAGGAGCTGGTGAAGAGCGGCGAAATTCTGGACGAGGTGGAGAAGCTCGTAGGGAGGCTTGCCTGATGTTTTCCGTTATGTATCATTCCCTCTTGATCGGTGCGGCGCTTTTTGTGCCCGTCCCGTTTCTAGACGATAGACTAGCGACGTTTCTCTGGAAGCACATGGTCACGGACCTGGGGAAGATCCACAAACGGAACCTAACGAAAGAGCAGATCCTTGCACTGTCCTACCCATCCCGGTTCGCGCTTTCGGATGGATGCATGGTCGTCCTCACGCGCATCTTCCGGCAAATATTGCAGGAGATTTTGTTCCTCCTGGAGTGGCGCAAGGCGATCAACCTGGCAACGGATGCGTATTATTCCGGTTTTTTATTGAATGAATTGTTTGCATATGAAGGGTTCGACCCGGCAAAAGCGGGACAGTATGCCGTTGCCATGCAAAAAGCCAAACAAGGGATTAACACAAAGCTGGTGAAGGGCGTCTTTCGCGGTACGTTCCGCTCGGGCAAAGGCGGACTGGCATCCATCGTCAAGTGGCTCTCCAGCATTACGGTGGGATATATGAAAGACTCATGGACACGCAGGCGAAACAGAAAAAAGACAGGTGCTGCCTCTGAAGAACAAATGGAGAACTTCTTCGAGATGCATCGCTCCCGCTTTCAGACGCTGCTGAAGGAATTGATCGAAAGCCTGCAAACAGGCATTGGCGACCTGCCAGAAGAGCATTTTGATGAGCTGAGAGAGCGGCTGTTCGTTGAACTTCATAAGCTGGAAACAACGTAAAGCGATACCCAAATACGAGGAGATTGCTTCGTTGGGTTTCGACGCTTCGCGTCTCAACCACTCCTCGCAACGACATGATGGAGACAATATGATCCTCAACGAGGTCTATTTCTTTTCTGACACCTTAGGCTTTCAAACCTCAATGTCCGTACTCCTGCCCAGGCGTACGCTCTCGGAGATGAAGAGCAAGCGTGCGCCGAGGTATCGCACGCTCTATCTTTTGCACGGTCACTCCGATGACCACACCGCCTGGCAGCGCCAGACGTCGATTGAACGCTACGCCGAAGGATTGAACCTTGCCGTCGTGATGCCTGCCGTCCATTTGAGTTTTTATAATGATATGGCGCACGGAGGCAAGTACTGGCAATTCATTAGCGAAGAAGTGCCAACGCTGGTGCGTGATCTTTTTCCACTCTCTTCTGCACGGAAAGATAATTTTGTGGCAGGGTTATCGATGGGTGGCTATGGTGCCTTCAAATTAGCGTTGACCCATCCGGAGCAGTTCGCCGCGGCAGCCAGCCTTTCCGGCGCGTTGGACATCCGCGAGGTCGTTGATCCGAACGGCAGACGCAACGATAAAGACTGGCTGGACGAGATGCGTACC
>JAICQC010000107.1 GCA_025938055.1 Anaerolineales bacterium
CATCTTGTCCACCCAGTCCTTGATATTGATCTCTTTGCCGTCAGCCGTCATCTGCTCATACGGCATGTTCATACCACGTTCGCCTTCGGCTCCTTCGGGGTCGTTCTTGAAGCCAATGCCGGGGCGGACGTTGTAATCGTACGACACGAACGGATGGAAATAGGTGAAGCGCATGCCGATGTCCATGGACATCTGGTAATCGCCGGCTTTGTGCTTATCATTGCGCTCGGCAGAGGGGTATGGCTGGACGTTGACCACAATACCGAATTCGGCGAGCTGCTGCGCGACATTCTCGGAAGATGCCAGATACTCAGTGAAGTCCGCGGGGACGCTCAGGCTGAACTCCATCCTGTTGCCCTGATCGTCCACCCAGACGCCATCGCTGCCTTTCGTAAAGCCCAGGCCGGTCAGCAATTCTTCTGCTTTCGCCAGGTCGTAATCATAGGTATTGAGCGCGGCGATCTGATCTTCTGAAAGCCAGGTGGGCACGGAGGCATCGGTAAAGCCGACCATGTACTGGACGGGACGGCAGCTTTCACCGAAGGCAACAGTGCAGTTCTCTACGCGGTCAATGGCGTAGGCGATCGCCTGGCGCACTTCCTTCACGCCCAGCGGATACACATCATGGTTGAAGTAAATGCCGGGACCGTTGGTTGCGGGGCCGCCGAGCACCACGATATGAGGACCCATGGCGCGAATCGCTTCCAGGTTAGCAGGACTGTAAGCGTTGGAGGAGTAGTCCATTTCGCCTGAGAGGTAAAGCGGCATATCCTGGGCAGTATCGCCCCAGTAAACCGTGACCGTGTCAAAGTCGATCTGATCGGCATTGAAGCCGGTTGGCACCTTCACCAGGGAGAGCTGCGCTTCGGTGACGGAGGCGGGGTCAACGTTATACGGGCCGTACACCACGCCCTCCTCCGGGAGGAACGCGTTCAGTTCCTCGTTCACAGCCGTGACATCTGCACCTTCGCGGTCTGCGCCGGAGGCGCGGAACTCCGCTGCAGCGTCCATCCATTCGCCATACTGCGAATACGGGCGCGGCGAGTTGGAGCGGACAATGGCATCCAGAACTGCCGGGCCGGGTGTGGTGATCTGGAACTGGACGGTCTGGTCATCCTTGGCGACTACATCTGCCAGCGAGTTCCATGTTCCGCTGTTGCGCATCCACAGGATATCCCAGGTACCGACGACATCCCTGGACGTTAGCGGTGTACCGTCGCTCCATGTGGCGTCCTGGGGCAGGGTGATAGTGATAACAGCCGTCACCCCCTCTGGAAATACCTCTTGCGGCACCTCTGTCGCTTCGGCAGTCGCCGGAGGTTCAGTGGGTTCAGCAGTTGGTGGTTCCGTGGCGGGTGGCTCGGTGGCAGGAGGCTCAGTAGCCGGCGGCTCTGTGGGAGCCGGGGGTGCAGCACACGCACTTAGCACGAGCGCGAGCAGAACGATCAGGCTGAAAAGGGTATAAACTTTCTTGGACATGGGGTTCTTTCTCCTTTCTCCTTCGATTGATTTTTGGGAGTCGAATGCAACGCGGGCGTTGCACAGGGAAAATGGGGCGCTTTTATCTGCCTGGATCACCTCCTTCAGGGCCGCTTGCGGCGGACCAAAATCACAATGACGCCGATGAATAGTAAGCCGATGAACAATGTAAGGACCGATACTACCCGTTCGGCGGTGCCAGGCTTGGTCAGGTACACCAATGCCGCAGACACAAACGTGATCATCATAGCGATACGGAACCATGCCTGCCCGGCTTCAGGATTCATGAGCCGGCACCAGATGGCAAGCCACATCGCTTTCCCAGCTTGCTCTCTTGAGTGGAGGTATGATGTTTTCGCACACCTCGCCCGCAAAGACCGGGCAACGTGGGTGGAACGTGCAGCCCGACGGGACATGCAGCAGGCTGGGCATATCCGTACTGCGTAACTGGATACGCTGCTTGGCGCGGCTCACCTCCGGATCTGCTTCGGGGATAGCTGACAGTAACACCTGCGTATATGGATGCTGAGGGTGTTCCACCACATTTTGCGCCGGGCCGATCTCCACTAGACGTCCCAGGTACATCACCCCGATGCGCCCCTCCCATGCGAAATACTTGGCAAGCGCCAGGTCATGGGTGATGAGCAGCACGCCCACTCCCATTTCCTCCTTGAGCCGGGCGAACATATTCAGCAAACTGATACGGATGGAAACATCCACCATGGACACGGCTTCGTCCGCCACGATGAATGCGGGTCGCACCGTCAACGCGCGGGCTACTGAGACGCGCTGGCGCTGCCCACCGCTGAGCTGGTGAGGGTATTTCTCCAGGTAATCGTCGGGTGGAGTGAGGTCTACGATCTCCAGCAACTCGCATACGCGCCGTTTCGTGTCTGCTTCGCCGCGCGTGAAGTGGTGGTGCGTCAGCGGGGCTGCCAGAATGTCGTATATGGTCTGGGTCGGATTCAGCGAGGCGTAGGGATCCTGATGCACCATCTGCACGCCGAGGCGATATTCCTTGCGATCACGATCTGCGATCGTCGCAATATCCTTGCCGCGATAAAGAATACGGCCCGACGAAGGCGGTAACAAGCCTGCGATCATCTTGCCGGTCGTAGTCTTTCCGCATCCCGATTCGCCCACGAGGCACAACACCTCCCCGGCAGGGATCGTCAGGTTGATATCGTCTACAGCCTTAATAGCCTGCCCCTTGACCTTGAACGTTCGCATCACATGCTCAAGAGTAAGTAGTGGTTCAGACATGAATGATCCTACTATGTATTCCATTGCAGCAGTTGGTGGACATTAACTCTCCGCCTGATAAGCCTTCAAGGCTTCACGTGCGTGCGTCCAATGCCAGCAAGCCACTCGATGCCCGGACTCTACTTCGGTCAGCGCGGGCTCTTCGTCGTGACAGAGCTCGTCAGCAAGAGGACAACGCGGATGAAACTTACAACCTGTCGGAAGCTGGATGAGATCGGGCGGTGAGCCAGGGACAGAGACGAGCGTGGACCGATCGCTGGTGAGGGTTGGCACAGCCTTGATCAGGCCGATAGTATAAGGGTGGTATGGGCGACGGAAGATAGTCTGCACATCGCCGATTTCGATGATCTCCCCCGCATAGACCGTCGCCACGCGATCGGCAAGCTCGGCTGCCAACGCCAGATCATGCGAGATAAAGAGCATGGAAAAACCAAGCCGGCTGCGCAGTTCTTTTAACACATCCATAATGTTGCGCTGTGTCAGGATATCCAGGGCGGTCGTCGGCTCGTCGAGGATCAGCAGTTGCGGCTCCAGCAGCAGTGCCAGTGCAATCAGCACGCGCTGGCGCATTCCGCCAGAGAGTTCATGGGGAAAGGATCGCCAGACTCTCTCCGGGTCGAGCCGCACCATGGACAGCAGCTGCAACGATCGTTCCCGCAGCGCGGTCGTCTGCCGATACCCGGACAGGTACCCGTGCGCTTTTGCCGTGTCTGCGAAGTGCTCGGAAATTTGCAGAACCGGGTTCAAAGCGTTCAGGGCAGACTGAAAGACCATGGCGCATTCGCGCCAGCGAAACTGACGCAGGTCACTCCCCTTCAGACTCAACACTTCGGTCTCGCGACCAGCCGGGCTTGACCCATTCACATGTCGACGGTACATGATGCTTCCGCCGACAATGTTCGCCGTGGCAGGCAGCAAACGCATCAATCCCAGTCCCACAGTGGTCTTGCCGGATCCGCTTTCGCCGATCAGCGCCAAAGCCTCCCCGCGCTGTACATCAAATGAGATATTGCGCACAGCCTTTACCTGGCCGCGCCGCGCCTGATAGACAATGGAAAGATCGCGAACGGAGAGAACAGCTTCAGACATAAGCGCTTATTCGACAGGAGATTGCCAGCCAGGGTTTATCGTCAATCATCATTCGTTCCTCATCTAGGCGCCTGTGCGCAGGCGCGGGTTGAATACCTCGTCCAACGAACGGGCAAACGACACGAGGGCGAGCTGGAAAAGAACAATCGCCGCCATCGGCGCCAGAATGCTCCAGGCTGCCTGCGGGTTGAACAACACCCCACGCCGTTCCGCTGCGCTGATCATCACGCCCCAGTTGGCGCTGGAGTAGGGAACGATGCCAAGAAAGACCAGCCCAGTCTGCTGGTAGATGGCATGAGTCATTTCGAAAATCGTCGAGATGGCAATGAACGACATCATGTTGGGCAGCAACTCACGGAAGACAATGCGCGGTGTACCCAAATCCAACATGGTGGCGGCCTCGATATATTCCCGATTCTTCAGCGACAACACCTGGCTGCGCACCTGCCGGGCGAGAGCGGGCCAATCCAGAAGCGCCATCAACACCGATAGCATGATGACATCCTTCAGAGCCAGCACCGTAGCCAGCACAGCCAGTAGAGGGAACTTGGGAATGGTCAGCCAGATGTTGACCAGCTCCATCAGGATGCTGTCCACCCGACCGCCAATGAAAGCGCTGAACGAGCCAACCACGACCGCAATCAACATGGACAGCACACCCGTGACCAGGGCAATGGTTACGATGTCTCTGCCGCCGTTGATGATCTTACGCAGGTTGTCCTGACCCTGAAAGTCGGTCCCCAACCAGTGCTCAGGCGAACTGCCTTTATTGATTTCTGCGACATTGGCAGACATTTCCGGCGGCCAGAGGAGGGGTCCCAGGAACGATATCAAGATGATCAGGACCGTCATGATGAAGCCGAAAAGTCCCATTTTGTTGCGGCTGAGAATCTTGAACGTCTTGATACTTTCGCGCCACAGACCTGTGATAAATTCTTGGAGGGCGTGCATCTTAGTTCTCCTCTCCGACAATGCGCACGCGAGGATCAAGCCAGCCGTATACATAATCAGCCAGCAGGTTGGCAAAGACCACCGAAACGGTAATGATCAGGAATACGCCCTGCATCACCGGGTAGTCACGCTCAGCGATGGAACGTGCCAGCAGGAATCCCACCCCCCGGTAGGTGAACAACGTCTCCAGCAGCACCGAGCCACCCACGACGAATCCAACGGAGATCGCCAGCCGGGTGAACAGCGGCAGCGTCGCGTTGCGGCCCACATATGCCGTGAGAATACGACCATCGGTGAGCCCGCGCGCCCGCGCCACGGTGACATAGTCCTCACCCAGGGTCGCCACAGTGTTGCTCTTCATTTGCAGCATCCACGATCCGATGGACGACAGCACATAGACCAAGAGCAGCACGCGTACATGTTTGAAGACGTCAGCGAAGAACTCTATGGTGAAGCCAGCCTTGATCCCCGGTGACAACGCTCCGCGCATATCCATGATCGGCACCAGTTTCCAGGTGAGTCCCAGCAGCAATATGGCTAGCAAACCAATCAGGTAGGGCGAAATGGCATCGAGAGTAGCGGCGATGTTGCTCAGCAGGTGGTCGATCAAGGTGTCGCGTTTGTACGCCATGATGGTCCCCAGGGCAATTCCCAATACGAAGGTAATCATCAATGCCAAGCCGACACTGAACAGTGTCCACGGTAACACCTGGACGATCATATCGGTTACAGACAGACCGGCTGACTTATATGAGTTGCCGAGATCGCCACGCAGGGTATTGCCCAGGTAATCCAGATATTGCAGGGCTATTGGTTGATCAAGATCAATATTCATCAGCGCCGCCGCCTGGTTCCTGGCATCTTCGGCTGAAACGCCCTGTGCGGTCAACTCCTGGATCAGGATATCCACCGCATTGCCCGGCATAGCTCGAATCACGAAAAACGTGATGGTGGCAACCAGCCAGATACTGAATAATGCCTTAGCCAGCCGCTGAACCAGATAGCTGGATGTGATCTTTTGGATGCTATCCAGCAGAGTATGCGTCGTCGTTTGAGAGGTTGTGATTGTGGTCATGAAATGAACAGTGAAATTTCGCGGGAACTATGTCGCGACCGGAGTAATTCCTTGAAGGTACACATAAAGAAGGTTTTTCGTTCCGCTTGTTTGTTCAAAAGCGACTCCTTGCTAATACATCAGGTACTTTTCTCTTCGATCGATAAATTCGGAGATCGACTCGTCCCAGGTTGCGAGAATCTCAGCTACGCTTGTTCCTGCTTCCAAAGCGGAGCGGATGCCGCTGCCGCCTGCCAGCCGCTCGAAATGCGGATTCCACATCCAGGCATCGCCCGACAGATACCGCGCAACAGAGATTAAATGGAGAGCCATCTCCACCGGGCGAAGCGAGCCACGGTCTGTCACATGCACCTGTACACCAGAGCACTCGCTCCCGGCGTGGGTGGACGCTGAAGGGGTGAACATAGTTGCTCGAAAGCGCACACCGGGTAATTGGAGTCTGTTTAATTCCTCCGCCAGAGCATAGCCACGCTCTGCGAGCCAGGGCGCGCCGCACACTTCAAATGGCAGCGCTGTCCCGCGCCCTAGAGAGAGGTTACAACCTTCAAGCAAACACATGCCCGGATAGAGCGTCGCGGTAGAGACGTGGGGCATCGCCGGTGAAGTGGGTACCCAGGGCAGTCCCGTCTCGTCGAACCAGATCTCGCGCTTCCAGCCCTGCATCTCGATTAGCTGTACATCAGCACCCAGCGCGTATTCTGCGTTCATATAGAGCGCGAGCTCTCCGAGGGTCATGCCGTGGCGCATCGGGATATTGAGGACGCCCACAAACGACTCGTATCCTGGCGCGATGGGCCCGCCTTCGACAAGCTCCCCCGTAATCGGGTTGGGGCGATCCAGCACCAAGACGGGTTTGCCCGCTTTGCCCGCGCCGCGCAGCACATAGAAAAGTGTGCTTAGATATGTGTAAAAGCGCACACCGACATCCTGCATATCAAAGACGAGCACATCCACATTGGCGAGCATTTCGGCAATCGGTTCTTTGACCGCTCCATACAGACTGAAAACATCCAACCCCGTCCGTGGGTCGGTGGTATGGCTTACGTGTTCGCCATCCAGCGCCGCGCCGCGAAAACCATGCTCTGGTCCAAAAAGGGCGGTGACAGGGATGCCTGCCTTGCACAGGGCATCGAGTGACGAGGTCAGATCCGGCAGGACAGCCGCAGGCATCGAAACGAGTCCCACCCGCTGGTCTGACAGCAAGTCGGCTTGGTCGTGCACGAGTAGATCCAGCCCGGTTTTGACAATCTTCATGTCTACGATTGGAGCGTAATATGAAATTTATAGCGATCGCCGCGATATGCCGACACAACATATTCCACGGGCGTATTCCGTTCGTTGTAGGAGATACGTTCTATGCGTAATACAGGGGAGGGAGGAGTGATTTGAAGGATTTCAGCTTCTTTCGAGGTAGCCAGGCTGCCTTCCATGGTCTGCTCAGCCCGAACCAGGACCGTGTTGTAACAGGTGGCAAGAATGTTATACAGGCTCTCTTTGGAAAAATCATACTGCAGGATCCCGGGGCAAAGCTCGTGCCGCAGGTACGCCACTTCGATCGCCAGCGGTATATGATCGGAAAGCCGCAGGCGGGAGAGCAATACAAACTCGGTGTTCATCGGTACCGAGAAGATTGCGGTTAAGGTGAGCGTGGCTGGAATGATGCGCGCCTCCAATACCTGCCCGGAGGGCACAGTTCCGCGCGCCGTCATCTCCTGGCTGAATCCGGTCAGCGTTCGCAATTCCTGCTTGATCTTGGATTCACTGACGTAGGTTCCCTTTCCCGCCTGAGTATAGAGAATGCCATCCCGGATCATATCGGTCAGCGCCTGACGAACGGTCATCCGGCTCACCTTGAATTTGTCGCACAACTCGCGCTCAGACATCAGACGCTCATGAGGCTTGTAGTGCCCAGCCTTTATGTCTGAGACAAGCGCATTCTTTAACTGTAGATAAAGAGGAGTGGGCGCTTCCCGTTGAAGTTTCATAGGCTATCCTGATATGACTGGTATGTACCAGTTATATCAAATTAGAACCCAAAAATCAATAGGGGAAGGAAAATCCGAATTGTTAATGAACTTACTGATTCGGTAATCATTCCTCCGTTCCTAAACAAATTTTCATTTTCCTTCGCCAACGGGTTCATGCTGACCAATTTCCTTCAGCAGTTTTGCAAAGATACGATCTTTATTGATGTCTATCGATCATCCTTAAACGGTGTAGGGAGTTCACACCATAAAGGGTAGGGTTTTCCCCTGCTCATTTTCGAGTTTTCCTTATTGAGCTTGATGTTTTCTGTCCTATAATTTAATCACATCTTTGCAGGTAAGTTAGTACCTGTCTGCCAGGTTTTCCCTGATCGGTTACGTAAATTTGTGTGCCTGTTCTTCGACTCTCAGAAGAGCGAAATTAAATGGACTAGGAGCCTGCTGCCTATAAAGGCATTTGACACATCAATTCTCGTCATATAACCTCTCCCACTGAAACGTCGAGAGAAAACACCGGTTTGCAATATGGCAGGCAGAACTTCTTCTGCCTGCCATATTGCTTTGAGCCAGGATAAAGAATATCAAACGGAGCATTTTTTGGAGGTGTAACATGCCAGTGGTTCTAAGCTAGGAACGATATTCGGGATCAACATCCATATCGACTGGAGCTGGATCCTCATTTTCCTGCTCGTTACCTGGAACCTGGCTGCGGGGGTATTTCCACCCCTGCACACGGATTGGAGCACAGGACTGAACATTGGACTGGGGATAGCAGCCTCCCTATTGACCGTTCCGCCTGGGATACGACAACGGTCAGGCAGATCATGGTACCGGAAAAGGAACTGGAAGTGGTTACGCCGCGCGAGGATGCAATGGATGATTTTCAGAAGCTGGCAAAGCGGGACATGTGCCAGATCCCGGTCGTACAAAATGGGGAACTGGTCGGCATGCTTCGGTGGCGGGATATTTTGCGCTGGCTTCAGGTTCATCCCGAGATGGCTGGCAGTTGACTCGTGGTTTGTCAGCCAGATTAAATAAAAAGGAGATTTGAAAAATGGAACGCAAAATGGAACTTAAAGAAGGAACAAGAGTGTTCACGGCTGGCGGGGAAGAAGTGGGAAAAATCAACCGCGTCATCCTGGACCCGGGGACTAATGAAGTGACCCATGTGGTTGTCCAAAAAGGCTGGTTCTTCACGGAGGATAAAGTGGTACCGATCGAGATGATCGGTTCTGCCACCGAAGACAAGGTCGTTCTGACAGAAGACGCCGGAGACTTCGACCAGTTGCCGGCCTTCGAGGAAACGCACTATATCGGGCTTGGCGAGGAAGAGTACCGCCCTGGGGGTCGCCTTCGCTATAGCAGATACACTCCAGCCTATTACTGGTATCCACCTTCGGGCTATATAGGCTATCCGGGTTATGGTCCGGGATTTTATGGAGGCAGGCCATTGGTGACCACGCGAAACATCCCGGAGGATACGATCCCGATACGAGAGGGAACGGATGTCATGAGCTCGGATGAGGAGCACGTTGGCGATGTGGAACGCATCTTCGTTGACCCGGACTCCAACCAGGCAACTCATTTTGTGATCTCACAAGGCTTGCTCTTCAAAGACCGGAAGCTTATTCCGGTTCACTGGGTGACCTCTGTGGAAGAAGACAAAATTCATCTGTCGGTGGCATCCCGGCTGCTCGAGCGCCTTCCCTCCTATGAGGAAGCATAAGCGTACGCTGTAAGGGCGACCCTTCCACCTCGCTTGAATACGTTAGTCTCACTGGACGGGTTGCCCTACGCCGAATACGGGACTTTGCACAGAGTGAGTCTGCTTAACAAGGAGATTTGAAATGGCAATGACTGCTGCCGATGTTTTGATCGAAACCCTCATGGATTGGGGGGTGAAGGTTATTTTCGGAATGCCAGGAGACGGTATCAACGGAATCATGGAGTCTCTGCGGACGCGCCAGGATAAGATCCGCTTTATCCAGGTCAGGCATGAGGAAGCAGCCGCCTTCATGGCTTGCGGCTACGCCAAATACACAGGCAAGCTGGGTGTCTGTTTGGCTACCTCAGGACCCGGAGGCTTGCACCTGATTAACGGCTTGTACGATGCCAAGCTGGACGGTCAGCCGGTGCTGGCGATCACGGGCCATCATTTCCACGATCTGATCGATACGTACCAGCAGCAGGATGTGGACCTGGATAAGGTCTTCATGGACGTCACAGTGTATAACACGCGAGTGATGGGTCCAGCGCACGTCCAGAACGTGACCGACCTGGCTTGCCGGGTTGCATTGAGCCGGCCCGGGGTGGCACACATCAACTTCCCGGTTGACACGCAGTCCATGGAAGCCAAACGGGATGATGCATCGAAGCGGAACGTTAAAGGGCATACTTCTGATGTTTGGGCCAGCCAGGCGGCGCTGCCTGCTGAGGAAGACTTGCGACGGGCAGCAGAGGTTCTACAGGCAGGAAAGAAGATTGCCATCCTGGTCGGGCGCGGCGCTCTGAGTGCGACCGATGAGCTGGAGAAAGTGGCTGAGATGCTGGGGGCGCCGATCGTCAAAGCCCTGCTCGGCAAGGCAGCCGTTCCAGACGATAGCCCCTATACGACCGGAGGCATCGGGCTGCTGGGAACGAAGCCATCTTTGGAAGCCTTTGAAAATTGCGACACTCTGTTTATTATTGGTTCTTCCTTCCCGTACATCGAGTTCTATCCCAAACCAGGCAAGGCGCGTGGCGTTCAGATCGATCTCGACCCAACCCGCATCGGCTTGCGCTATCCGGTGGAAGTCGGGTTGGTGGGTGACAGCAAACGTACCCTGCAGTCACTTCTGCCTTTGCTTCAGAAAAACACAAGCCGCTCATTCCTCGAAAAAGCTCAGGAGAACATGAAAGAGTGGCGGGAATTGATGGAGGAGCGCGCCACGCGCCCGGATAAGCCCATGAAACCGCAGGTGGTTGCCTGGGAGCTGGGCAAACGCCTGCGGGATGATGCAATCGTTTCCTGCGACAGCGGCACGATCGCGACCTGGTGGGCACGTCAGATTCCTGCAAAGCGGGGCCAGATGCACTCGCTCTCTGGAACACTGGCTTCGATGGCAAACGGTTTATCCTACAGCATCGCGGCTCAGGTGGCGTATCCCGAACGGCAGTGCGTAGCCTTCATCGGCGACGGCGGCTTCTCAATGCTTATGGCTGAGTTCGCCACGGCAGTCAAGTATAAACTGCCAATCAAAGTATTTATCATCAAGAACAATACTCTGGGCCAGATCAAATGGGAGCAAATGGTCTTCCTGGGTAATCCCGAGTATGGCGTCGAACTGCAACCCATTGATTTCTCTCTATTTGCGCAGGCATGTGGCGGGACGGGCTTCACTGTGGACGACCCGGCAGATTGCGGAGCGGTGATCGAGCAGGCGCTCAATACACCAGGGCCGGTGATCGTGGAGGCGGTTGTTGATCCGTATGAGCCGCCGATGCCCGCAGATGTAACTCCTGAGCAGGCTCTCAAGTTCGCCCAATCACTTATCAAGGGCCAGCCCAAACGGATGAAGATCGCGACAACTGTCGCGGA
>JAICQC010000379.1 GCA_025938055.1 Anaerolineales bacterium
TGAAGGTCTCACGCCATGGAAACTCTCTAAAAAGAGGGCAGGCGATGGGCAAATAATATCATTACTTTTGTCTGCCACCTGCACGGACTGGATCTCCTCGCTCCCGGCCAGATCAGCAATCGTTCGCGCCAACAACGGGGGATGATTCGAGATTTGAAAATCGTTTTTGTTGAATATCTCGCGCGGCTTGCATGGTGCACCAATAGATTCGCCCGTCTCACTCAGCATGTAGCCCTTTGAGTTCTCCTTTATGGCCAACAAATGGTGTACACGATCTGTCTCTCGTTACGGCAATTCAAAATACTCCCCTTTGCGGTGACTAATCGAATTTGAAACATAACCATGAGGTCTACAATATGGCGTCTATTGCTTATTTGGCTCACTGCGGACCTCATGGATCGTTTTATGGGTTAGCGTGAGGTCTAGGATCCTGGTGAGAACAGCTGAACCGAGAATCTCACGGATAATAGCCTTGAGGTCCGCAGTTTCAAACCCCCTGATTTGCAGACTACTTAAGACCACACGGCTAGTCTAAAAGGCTAGCCGTGTGGTCTCTAGTCGGGGTGCCGAGATTTGAACTCGGGACCTCACGGACCCGAACCGTGCGCTCTACCGGTCTGAGCCACACCCCGTTATCATCCCCGTATGGGGAATAGCGTGCGAATTATACCATCGCAACTTATTTTGGCAAGCGCCTATGGATTTAGTAAGACTTCCTGGCTGTAGAGATAGAACAGTCCCTCGATGCGATCGTCGACCTGGCGAATCGTCAGACGCGCCACCGTTGGCTCAGATATCTTATACGGAATGGTCGTATCAAACAATTGAGGGTTCAGGTGATCCACATTGACGATGCGCAGCCCCATCGAACTGCCTTCTGGTCCCAGCAGCTCAAAGATGACCGGGTTGAGGTTAAAGGGCCAGACGTCGCCGCGTACGTTCAGGACTCCGCCGGAAACAGGCTCCTCGGAAAAAGGGCTGAATACACCCACCGGCTCTGACGGATTGCCTGGCGGGGTGATCTCATTGATCCCGGAGGAAAGCAGCAGCACACGGACAGAGTTCAGCGATTGGACTCTTCCCACCTCATCCGTTGTGCTGACCGTGATCCGCCCCACCTCCGCGGCAGCCCGAATCTCAAACGGAATCCTGATCTGCTGAAGCACTCCTCTTCCCGAGGTCGGCACATCCTTCAGGTTGCGCGACAGCAGGCGCCCATCCTCCCCGAAGAGATCGATCTGCACTTTTTCACTCTCGCCCGCGACGATATTCATGCGCAGTATGATCGGCGAAACCACCTTGGACATGGGTCCCGGCGCAAAGATCTGGATGGCAGCAGGACTGTGGCTTGGAATAGTTGTTTTCGTAAATGTCGGTTGGGGCGTTGGACTGCGGGTCGCTCGCGGAGTATTCGAGGGGAAAACGCTGGGAGTCAGAGCCAGCGCCACTTCTGTCCCTAAACTATTCGCCGCCTCTGCGGTCATTGCAATGACGGTAGGCAAGTATTCTGGTGGATACGCCGTAGGGACCGGACTCGCCTCCGGCGCAGCACAGCCAACCAAAAGTCCAAGCAGAGAAGCAAGGAGCAGGATTCTTCGTTTCATGCACATGAAACGTGATTCATCAACAAGTCCAACACGTCTTCGTCAGACCGGTTGGACTTGCAAGACTGGATAGCCTATGAAAGCCGTTTTTCACAATCCGTAAATCTCACTGTACTTCTTCGTCAGATAGCGGATATACGGCGCAGCTGTGATCTTCGAGCCGGTCACCGTTTGGACGAGATCCTGCGGCTCGTATTTCTGCCCGTGCTGGTGAATGTTCCTTCGCAGCCAGGCAAGCAGCTCGGCAAAATTACCCTTGCGAATCTGGTCATTCAGATTGGGAATGTCTTTGTTGATCTGCTCCCACAACTGCGCGGAGACGAGATTGCCCAACGCATACGTGGAGAAATAACCAATCGCCCCGCCAGACCAGTGTATATCCTGCAGGACGCCTCTTGCGTCATCGGGCGGAGTGACGCCCAGATACTCCTGCATTTTTGCGTTCCAAATTTCGGGCAGGTCCTTGATCGCGATTGTGCCTTCCACCATGCCGATCTCGAGCTCGAGGCGCAGCATGATGTGCAGGTTATACGTTGCTTCATCCGCATTGACGCGGATCAGCGACGGCTCCACCTTGTTGATCGCTTTGTAAAATGATTTCAGGCTCACACCGTCCAGTTGTGATGCAAATGTTTTCTTGAGGGCGGGATAGAAGTGTTCCCAGAACGGCAGCGAACGGCCGACCAGATTCTCCCACATGCGCGACTGCGACTCGTGTACAGCCAGCGAGGTCCCGCCTGAAAGTGGTGTGCGGTCATACGCCGGATTCACTCCCTGCTCGTACATCGCGTGACCAGCTTCATGCATACTGCTGAATAACATCGCCAGCGGGTTATCGGCTTCATAGCGCGTGGTGATGCGGACGTCGTTGACGCTAAACGTTGTCTCGAATGGGTGCGGAGCCTTATCCTGCCTGCCGCGATTCCAGTCATACCCAAACTTGGTAATGACATCCACGCCGAAATCGTTCAACTTCTTTTCGTTGTATTTCTTGAACAGGAAACTATCCTTGACCTGCCTGGCAGACGTGATCGCCTTGATCAATTTCACCTGCCGGGGACGCAGATCGTCAAAGATGGCTTTTACATCCGCGGTCTTCATGCCGCGTTCGTAATCATCCAGTAGCGTGTCATATGGATGATCGGCAGGCGGAAAGAAGGTAATATATTTATGAACCAGCTCCACCACCTTTTCAAGGTGAGGCTGGAATATGGAAAAATCTGATTTGGCTCGCGCTTCCATCCATGCCTCGAATGCCTTGGAGGTCACGATTGCCTGTTCGGCGATAAAGGATGGCGGCACCCGTTTGGCTTTATCGTAATTGCGGGCTGCCACACGCACGAGCGCGGCATCATCCGTATCGGCTCCGTCGAGTTCCTGTGACAGGTCCTCGATGAGCCTGCCCACCTCATCGCTAATGAACTTTTCCTGGGCAATCTTGCTTAAGGTCGCGAGCTGTTGGCCACGCGCTTCGTTGCCTCCAGGCGGCATGTTGACCTGCTGGTCCCAACCTAATACACTGGCTGCATATCCGATATCAGCCACTTCGCCAAGTCTTTCTTTTAATTGTTCTAGTTTTTCGCTCATCATTTCTCTCTTTTATCATGTAATTTGACAACCTTGCGAAGGTTTAATCACCTGGTTTATTTACTGCCTGCGACCCAACCTTCGCAAGCTTGATATTTCGAGATGCTATCCTGCTTTGGAAAATCATGCAACCTTCCAGCGGGGTGACTTGCCCTGCAGAACCGACAACACTTCTGCGGCAATGTCCTCTGCTGCGCGGGATTGCGCCTCCACCGTCTGTGCGCCGATGTGCGGGGTGGCAATCACGCGCGGATGCGAGACGAGTTCCGTGAGGCCGGGAGGCTCCTTCTCGAAGACGTCCAACCCGACACCCGCGACCTTTCCGCTGTTCAACGCATCGAGCAGAGCAGCCTCGTCGATGATTCCGCCGCGGGCTGTGCTGATGATGCGCACGCCATCCTTCATTTGAGAGAATGCCATTGGACCGAGCAAGTCACGTGTCTGGACGTTGAGCGGCAGGTGCAGGGAGATGAAATCAGACCATGCGAACAGATCCTGGAGCGAAACGGGTTCGGCGTTGCCATGCTCCAGCTCATGTTCCCTCACATTCGGATCATAAATAATAACGTTCATTCCGAATGCGGCGGCACGCCTCGACACTTCCATGCCAATTCGTCCAAAGCCAATAATGCCCAGAGTCTTGCCATTTAACTCAAACCCCTCGAGGTCTTTCTTGATCCATTGACCCTGTTTCATTGCCGCGTCTGCGCGTGGGATATCGCGTGCCACAGCAAGCAGCAATCCAAACGCCAGTTCGGCAACAGCAACTGTTGTGGAAGTGGGCGCGTTGACCACAGTGACGTTATGCTTTTTGGCGGCGTCAAGATCGATGTTATCCACACCCACGCCGGCGCGGCCGATCACTTTCAACTGGGATGCCGCCTCCAACACATCAGCCGTCACGCGGGTCTGGCCGCGAACGATCAGGGCTTCATACTTCCCAATGATCTGTAGTAAATCGTCTGCTGCAAGCTTATCGTGATAGTCCACATTGGCAGAGGCGCGCAAAATGGACTGGCCGCGTCCATCCAGCCCATCGGTAATAAGAATGTTGTATATAGGCATGAAGCTATTTTAACACGGCAGGTCACGCTTGCAATGTCCCCAAAAGGATAAGCGTGACCTGCGTCTTGTTATTCGTACCTCAAAGCTTCCACGGGCTCCAGGCTGGCAGCGCGGTTTGCAGGATAGATGCCGAAGAACAACCCTACGACTGCCGAGAAGATGGTCGCAAGTGCCACAGCATCCAACCCAATCACCGGAGTGAAAGCGGTGCCGCTGGCGGCAGCGATCTGACCGACAGAAAATGAGATCAGCCAGCCAAAGAGAATGCCGATTATCCCGCCGATCAGGCTCAACAGCGATGACTCGGTCAGGAATTGGATCAGGATATCCTTTTTGCGCGCGCCGAGTGCCTTGCGCAAACCGATCTCGCGCGTTCTCTCGGTGACCGAAACCAGCA
>JAICQC010000018.1 GCA_025938055.1 Anaerolineales bacterium
ATTGCCGGAGATCTGGAAGGCAAGCTGTACCAGGATGACTCCCCATAGCGAATCGATCAGGGGGATGTTATTCTCGTTCAACTGCCGCAGAACAAAATAAACAGGCAGGATCGCCACGTTAATGGGAAACATCAATCCCAGTGTGAAGAGGTTGAAGAGCCAGCTTTTGCCGCGAAACTCCAGCCGAGAAAATACAAATGCCGCCAGCCCGCAGACGAATACCACGCCTGCAGTCGTCCCAATCATTACGATGACGCTGTTCTTTAACATCGTCCAGAATACGGGCGTGGCTAGAACTCCCCACAGGTTCTCCCAGTGCGGCGGGTTGGGGATCGTATACGGCTGAGAATACATTTCACCCGTTGTCTTGAGGCTGCCAAAGATCAGGATCACGATCGGCACGAACATGATCACGACGACGATCGATAGGACGAAGTATTGAACGAACCGGACGAAGAACTTTTGTGTCCGGCGCGAAGAAGAAAGTGCATAAGCGGTTGCCATGAAATCGTCCTTTCTACAGACCGGTCAGATAGTCAGGCTGGCGGGACAAGCGCTGGTAGATCAGGGAAAACGCCAGGCAGATCAGAAACATGTAGATCGCCACGGCCGAACCGTAGCCGAGTTGGAAGCGCACAAACCCAAAGCGATACATGTACGTTGCCAGCGTTTCGCTGGCATTGACCGGCCCCCCCTTCGTCATGATCCAGACCAGGATGAACTGCTGGATGGAGCCAAGCACCGATAAATAAACTGTTGTACGGATTGTACTGCTCAGCAGAGGCAGCGTGATGTAAAAGAAATTCTGAAAGCTGTTGGCGCCGTCAATACGAGCGGCTTCTTCCAACTCTACAGGGATGTTTTGGAGTCCTGCCAAATACAGGAGCATGTGAAAGCCAAAGTATTTCCACGTCAGAGCAATGAAAACAGACAGCAGTACAATGTTTGTATCACTCAGCCAGCCGATAGGTTCACTGCCAAGTCCAACCACAACTGCGTTCAACAAGCCGCGATCCGGGTTGGGATTGTAGAGCAGCATCCACATGATCGCGACATTGACTTCGGAAAGGACGTAGGGCAGGAAAAAAATGGTGCGGAAAATGCCGCGCCCGGGCAAATCTCGCCCCACCATCACCGCCAGCGCCAACGCTAGAGGCAGTTGCAGCCCCAGCGAGAACGCCACGATCAGGCCAACATTCTGAAGCGCCTTTAGAAAAACTGCATCGGTGAGGATGGTGATGAAGTTCTCCATGCCCACGTAATCCACCGCCGGTCCCAAACCATTCCAATCGAACATGCTGAAATAGACCGAGCGAAAAATAGGGTAAATGACGAAAAGCAGGAAGAGGATAAGTGCTGGCAGCAGGAACAGGGCAATCAGCAGTGCGTCTTGAAGACGACGCGGGGCGCCCGATACGCGCTTCAATTTCAGGATGTTAGGGACGGCTGGCAGTGGTTGCATGCGGCGGCTCCTTCACGATTAAGACCTGACAGGTCTTCATAAGCGAGTGGTCAAGGATGTCCTGCCTATTACCTATTCAGGTACAAAAGGCAATGGGTACGGGAGAGACCTGTCAGGTCTATCAAAGTTCAGTAATTATTCTATTTCTTGCGCAACAGAATCTTCGACCGCCTGTGCCACCTGCTCGGGTGACAACGTGCCAGCAAAGATGCCCTGCACCGAGTCGTTCAAAACGGAACCCGTCGCCGGGGGCAGGAACTGGTCGTAATACAATTGGAAGTAGTCCGCGGCACCGAAGGTCTCCGCGACCTGGAGCATGTTGGGGTCTGTCAGACCCTGCTCGGCACCTTTCACCACTGGGATACCTGATCCATTCGCGGCGATGACCGTCTGGTTCTCCACGCTGGTCAGGTACTTGACGAAGTCAACAGCTTCCGGTTCGGCGTTCTTGCCGATCGCAAAGCCGTTGCCGCCACCGACGACATCTGTTCCTGCGCCCGCACCACCATCAACAGCCGGGAAGCCGAACAGCCCAAGGTTCTCACCGACACCCACCTGGTCAGCCGCGTTGGCAGCCTGTGTGGAGGGAGCCCATTGTCCCGAGAGTTCCATAGCAGCCAGGCCGTTGCCGAAGGTCGCCTGCATTTCGTCATGGGTAGCACCAAGGAAACCTTCCTGGAAGGGCTCGAGAGCGATCAATTCCTGGAGTTTTACGCCCGCCTCAACAAAGCAGGGATCGGTAAAGGAACCCGAGCGAGCCATCGCAGCTTCGAATTTTTCCTGTCCGCAGATACGGGTGGCAAGATAGTTCCAGAAGTGCATGCCGGGCCACTTGTCACCTTCACCGATGGAGATGGGAGTAATGCCGGCGTCTTTCAATGCCTGCACGTCTTCGAGGAACTCGGTCCAGGTCGCGGGAGGAGCATCGATACCAGCCTGTTCGAAGAGCGCTTTGTTGTACCAGAAACCGACCATTCCCATATCCCACGGCACACCGTAGTTCTTGCCCTGGTAACTATATACACCCAGGGCACCAGGCGCGAAGCCGTCTTTCCATGCAGCATCGGCTTCGAGGTCTGCGGTGATATCTTTCAGCAAGCCAGCTTCCACCTGCTGATTGAATGTGCCGCCGCCCCAGCTCTGGAAGACATCCGGGGGATCGCCGGACTGCATCACGGTGGTGAGTTTGGTCTTGAAGGCTTCATTTTCGAGGACCGTGATCTCGATGGTGACATTAGGATGCGCAGCCATGTAATCATCAGCCATCTTCTGCCAGTCTGAGAGACCCGGATCCTTGGTGGTAATGTGCCACCAGGTGATGGTGACGGGCTCATCAGCAGGCGCTTCTGTAGCGGCAGGTTCTTCCGTCGCTGCGGGCTCAGCCGGTGCTTCCGTCGCGGCAGGTTCATCTACTACGGGAGGCGGTGCTTCCGTCGCGGGCGCGCCACCGCAGGCGGCTAATGCAAAGGAAACAATGAGCAAAAAGCTCAAGATCATGTACATCTTGCGGGACATTTCTTCTCCTTTTCGATTTTTCGTAGGTTATACTAGCGTCGTGCGGAGGAATACTCCTCACAAAAGCGCAGGTCTTCCTTCTGTCTGTTCAGGGTCGAAGAGAAGGCCTGCAATTTATTTGCGAAACGATGATGTTCTCACCTCCTTTCTGAGGTTTTTGCAAAATCTGAAATTGACGCCTGATGCATCTGCCTAGGCATTCTGAGAAAGTGCCTGACAGGAATGGCGAATGACAAGCTGAGTCTGCATTTTGTAGGTCTGAGTATCAAGCGGTTCATCATTGATCAGCCGGAAAAGCATCTGTGTTGCAACAAAACCCATCTCTGAAATAAACTGGTCCACTGTAGTCAACCCCATATATTTTGATTCCATGATGTTGTCGAAACCGATGACCGATAGATCCTGCGGGATGCGCAAGCCCATCTCCCGCGCCACCTGGAATACACCCATGGCAGCCTGGTCATTAGAGGCAAAGATGGCTGTGGGAGGCTGATCGAGGGAAAGCAGTTCGCGCGCACAGAGTACAGCCGTTTCTGTGGTGTAGTCTCCCGAGGCAATCAGCTTTTCATCCATGGCGATGCCCGCACTCTTGAGCGAATCCCGGTAACCTTTCAGGCGGCGATTGGAACTTTCCAGCTCGACGCGCCCGCTGATGAAGCCGATGCGCCTGTGACCCAGACCAAGGAGATAATTCATGGCGTCCGTCGCCCCCTGATGATTTGTCGCATGGACGGATGGATAGTTCGGGTCGCTCATCAGCGGGTCTATGGAAACAATGGGAGCGTCTGTCGAAAACTCGCCCGTGACGGGCGCGACGATAATGACGCCATCTGTGATGGAATTGTTTAGAAGGGAAACATACTTTTGTTCGTGAGAGGCTCTGCCAGTTTTGCGTACATCCCCCGTCGTATAAACCATTAGATCAAATTCTGATTCCGCAATCGCACGGTTGACCCCCTTCATTACCTCGATGGCAAATGGATAAGCAATATCGGGCATGATCAGCCCGACCATATTCTTTTTGAAGCTCCGCATACTTCTTGCGGCGAGGTTTGTCGTATACCCCAAATTATCAATAACAGAGCGGATGCGATCCTGCGTTTCGCTGGCTACATCTACCTTACCGTTCAGCACGCGCGAAACGGTGGAAACTGATACACCCGCCGTCTTTGCCACGTCCTGGATTGTCACCGTTCGTTTGGTCTTCCGCATACCATGTCCTCTTCAAAGTACAGAAATAGCGGTATCGTTACCGGTAACGATACCGCTATTATGGCATATCGCAAAAGAAAAGTCAACCTTTTTTAAGGAAAGCGTTGGGATGGAAGGGTGAGATCAGGTCTATGATTGTGTAAGGATGGTTGCAATGGTTTTCGTATGCAAATTGTTCACCGCATATGCGGTTATAAATTACCCCTTGACTTTTTGCTTAAATGAAATATAATTTTATGTAGCGAAACATAATTTTATGTTTTCATCTGGCGTACACCTAATGGCGACCAGCTCCCCCCATCTCCCCAATGCACGTGTGCTGGAACTCCTTGCCGATGACCATAACCTCCAAAAATTGGAGGAAGTGACAAAGGCACTGGGTTCTGAAACGCGTCTCGAGATTTTGCGTTTCCTGAGCGCCCACACATGTACCTTATTGGAAATCGCGGAAGCGCTTGATTTGCCCCCCTCCACTGCCACCCTCCACATCAACGTTCTTGAAAAAGCCGGTTTGATCGAGACCAATCTGCGCCCGGCAACACGCGGATTGCAAAAGGTCTGTGCACGCGTATTTGATCGCGTGGTAATCCAGCTGCCTGGAGAACACGAGATCAAAGATACAACGGTTGAAGTATCCATGCCGATCGGTGCCTACGCGGATGTCAATCTCATTCCCACCTGTGGTCTGGCGGGCGAGCTTGGCATTATCGGTCACCTGGATGATACGTCCGCATTCTATGAACCAGACCGGATCTATGCCCAGTTGTTGTGGTTCCGTCGCGGCTATGTGGAATACCGCTTCCCCAACCGCCTGCCACCGAATGTGGCGCTGGATGATATTGAAGTCAGTTTCGAGGTCTGCTCAGAAGCTCCGCTGTATCACGCAGACTGGCCATCTGATATCACAGTATGGATTGGGAACGTTGAAATCGGCACCTGGACCAGCCCCTCAGATTTCGGCGGCGAGCGCGGCGCACTGACACCCGCCTGGTGGGACAGCCAGAATTCACAGTACGGGTTGCTCAAGGTCTGGCGGGTTACAAACAGTGGCAGCTACGTGGATGGCATCCAGGTATCGAAGGTAACACTCAATCATCTGACGTTAAAACCCGGCGAGCCCATCCCCGTGCGGATCGGTATCAGGGAAAACGCCGCCAATATTGGTGGTCTCAATTTGTTCGGAAGCAAGTTCGGCAATTATCCTCAGGACATTGTTCTGAGACAACACTTCAAACGCGCCCCCAAATAATTAATGAGGAGGCGCTGCGCGTTCTGTGTCTTGGCAAACATCAACAATGCGCAGCGCCCGTGAGAGGAGGTGGTTCCGTCTCGAAAGAAAGTTTATCATAGTCCTTCCCCGTCGATAGCAATGCAGTTCTGGTCTATCCCTTATGCTTTGCATGAGGGCCGCTTAACGCTCGTACGATTAAACCAATTCAAGAGGAGAAAAGATGAAAAAGATCACCCGTTATCTTCTTCCACTGCTAGTTCTGTTCAGCATGCTGCTGACCGCTTGTGGCGGCGCAGCTGCAACGCAGCCGCCAGCCGCCACAGAAGCTCCCGTGACCGGTGGAGGCGGTGAGTGCCCTGCTGGAGTAGACGGTATAGCTATTGAAATGTGGAGCCCCTTCACCGGTCCTGACGGCGATGAGATGACCGCGCTGGCAGAACGCTTCAGCAGCGAGAATACATGTGACATCACTGTCACACATGTCGCCCAGCCTGAGTATGTTCAGAAGCTGGAGGCTGGCGCAGCCGCTGGTTCCCTGCCGGCGATGACTGCGGTCCACATAGTCCGTGTGGCGCAGCTGGCTGCCCGCAATGTGCTCAAACCAATCGGACCGGAAGCCATGTCTGTTCTGGGCGAGGACCTGGCGAACGATTTCCCGGCGGATCTCTGGGGCCCTGGCGAATATAAAGGCCAACGATATGCCATCCCACTGGATGTCCACCCGCTGATCATGTTCTATAACAAGGAATTGTTTGCCGCCGCCGGGATCGAAGAACCGGGGACGGAACCCTGGACGCGTGAAGAATTCGAGGATGCCCTTGCCAAGCTCGAAGAGAGCGGTGTGACACCGCTTTCCCTTGGAACTGCATTCCAGGGTGCTGCTCTCTTTCAGGGTCTCATACGCCAGTACGGTGGTTCCCTGACCGATGAAACAGGCACTACTGCCACCTATAATTCCGAAGCAGGAGTAAAGGCCCTCGAAAAAATCAAAGAGCTCAGGGACAAATACACACCCGAAGTCAGCGGCACAGGTGACCCGGAGGTGAACGTCTTCAAGCAGGGCGACGTGGGGATGGTCTTCCACGGACCTTGGTGGATTTCTGATCTTTCAAAGCTCGACTTCGTCGGCTTTGCGCCGTTGCCCACCATCGGTGACCAGCCTGCCACGTGGGGTGGTTCACATCAGCTCGCGCTGACCACGGATGATCCCATCACCCAGGCCGCTGCGGCTGTGTGGATCAAATGGCTCTCCGATAACTCTGCCGAATGGGCGGCAGCCGGCCAGGTTCCCGCCCGCCAGAGTGTCCGTGACGACCCCAACCTTGCCAGTGTGGCAGCCCCCATCTCACAAGTTGTTGAATCTGCCAATATGGTAGTGTTCCCGGCGCAGGCGGCTGGACTCGAATCCGCTCTATGGGATCAGTTTGGACCTGTAGTTGATGCTTACCTTGCCGGAGATGTGACAGATGCTCAGGCTGCTTTGGATGAAGCCGCCGCCAGGTCGCAACAGGTGATGGAAGAGAACCTCTCTCTGTTCGGGGAATAAGTACATTTGATTGTTCGCCGGAGAGGCATTGTGCCTCTCCGGCGTCTTTGCATGAGCTCCCGTCGCTCGAAAGGAGATCCCACCATGGCAACAAATGTCGAATCCATTAGCGTCTCGACCAGCGCGGCACGTAATAAAAAAAAGGTTTCAATCGTACCTTATCTTTTTATCGCGCCTCACCTGTTGTTCTTTGTGGCATTCCTGGGCTGGCCGTTCATCTATGGTATCTATATCAGTCTCTTCCGGTTTGACTTTTTACAGCCAAATAACAGACCGTTTGTGGGGCTGAAGAATTATGCCAACCTGTTCGATCCGGGGAGCGTCCAATTTCCCAAATTCTGGAACTCGTTAGGGAATACAGGCGAGTTCATTCTTTGGTCGGTGCTGCCTCTGGTTGGGATTGCCCTGCTGCTGGCTGTCCTGCTCAATCGGAATTATCCGGGTCGAGGGGTATTTCGCACGATCTTCTTCGCGCCGTATACGCTTTCTGTGACAGTGGCTGCTGTCTTGTGGTGGTGGATCTTTCAGCAGACAGGCATCGTGAACCAGGTCCTCCAGGCGTTCGGGTTGAATTCCGTCAACTGGCTGGGTGACTTGCCCGGCGCCTGGGTAGCGATCACGATTGCAACCATTTGGTGGACGATTGGCTTCAATACCATCATTTTTCTGACTGCCTTGCAGGAGATCCCCAAGAGCCTGTATGAAGCAGCCTCCCTGGATGGAGCCAACTCGAGGCAGCAGTTTTTCCTGATCACCATTCCTATGCTGCGGTCCGTGCTGGTATTTGTGCTGACGATTACCCTGATCGCTTCCGCCAACCTTTTCGGCCAACCTTATATCATGACAGCAGGTGGTCCGGCAGATGGCACGCAGACCGTGATCTATCGTATCTTCTTTGAGGGCATTCTCCGTGGCCAGATGGGTACTGCCGCAGCCATGTCCATTTTTGTTGCGATTCTCCTGCTTTCCCTAACGTACTTAAATTTCAAGTTTTTCGGCCAGACCGAGCAACAATAGGAGAGCCGTCATGACAACTTTACAAAAAGCCCAAAACATTCAGGAAACCGATGTTGAGATCGGCGAATCGAAACTCAGCAGGGTCGGTTTCTATCTGACGCTGATACTGTTCGCGTTGTTCTTCCTTCTGCCACTGCTCTGGATGGTTGTGACCGCCTTCAAGCCGTTCGAGGAATGGCTCAATCCAAATTGGATTCCCGTGAACCCGACGTTGGAGAATTTCACATCCATCTTTAATGACGAGTCTCTGCCGGTCGTAAACTGGTTCTTCAACAGTCTACTGATTGCCTCCCTGTTCACCGCGGCGATCTTGATCCTCGACTCCCTGGCTGGGTATGCCTACGCCCGCCTGGAATTCGCCGGAAAAAATCTGCTGTTTGGATTGTTGCTGGCGACTCTTGTCATGCCGGGCATCATGTTCCTGATCCCCAACTATCTCACCGTGGCAAGGCTCGGCTGGATCGGCGATATCCAAGGCGTGATTGCACCGGGGCTTTCCGGAGTGTTTGGCGTGTTCTTTATGCGCCAGTTTTTCCAGAGCCTGCCCAGAGAGTTGGAGGAAGCAGCGTATATCGACGGTGCAGGCATCTTTCGAACCTTTTGGTCAGTGATATTGCCTCTCTCCAAGGGTCCCATTATTACGCTGGGCATCATCACATTCCTCACCTCGTGGAATGATTTCTTATGGCCTCTTCTCATTCTGGGCGGTGACCGGCAAGCCCTGACTCTGCCGGTGGGTCTGGCAACCCTCCAAGGACAATATACCTTTGATTATGGCAAGCTCATGGCAGGCGCTCTGGTGCTCACCGTGCCCGTGCTGATCCTGTATGCTATCTTTCAGCGTTACATCATCCGTTCCATTTCCATGACGGGGATCAAGGGATGAAGCACAGACGATTCTCTTTTCACCTGTGGATCGTCTGCCTCCTTCTGCTGGCTGCCTGCGCCCCTTCATCCACCCCGGCAGCGACCGAGACGAGGTCGCCCGAAGAGGAACCAGTTGCCACACAAACCGAGGAGAGTCTCACTCTCACCCCCGAACCGACCCCTACGGGGCTCTCGGGTCCTTCGTACACCAACCCTGTATACAATTTTGATTTTCCTGATCCACATGTCATCCTTGTGGATGACACGTATTATGCGTATTCAACCGTAGTCAGTCCATCCAATATCCGCGTGATCTCGTCGAAAGATCTGGTCAATTGGGAAAACCTGGGCGACGCGCTTCCCGCGCTGCCCAAATGGTCAGTGTTTAATTCCGGTTTCACATGGGCGCCCGGTGTGATCCAGATCGAAGATATGTTCGTGATGTATTATGTGGCGCGGGATAAGGAAATTGACAAGCAATGCATCGGCGTGGGCGTGAGCGATAATCCCGCCGGTCCATTTACCGACCCGAACGAGGAAGCGTTTATCTGTCAGGGAGACCTGGGCGGCTCGATCGACGCCTATCCGTTCCGTGATGATGACGGCACGCTCTATGTCTTGTGGAAGAATGATGGCAATTGCTGCGGTCTGGAGGTCGCGCTCTGGGTTCAGGAACTCAGCCCGGATGGGTTGACCCTTGTCGGGGAACAGGTCAAGCTGATCGTGAGGGATCAGCCCTGGGAACGGCCGCTGATTGAGAACCCGGCCATGGTCAAGCATAACGAAAGGTATTATCTCTTCTATTCCGGCAACTGGTGGGAATCGCATGAGTATGCCGTTAGCTATGCCGTCTGTGAAACGGTTACGGGTCCTTGTGAAAAGCCGCTAAACGAACCGTGGTTCGAATTCAACCCTCCTGTCATGGGACCGGGTGGTGAGTCCTTTTTCACAGACACTGAAGGGAACCTGTGGATGGTATATCATGCCTGGACGGGCGCAGATGTAGGTTACCCAACAGGGAAGCGCAGCCTGCACATCGATCTGGTCACGTTTGAAGACAATAAACCCATGACCAACGGGCCTTCCTCCACGCCCCAACTATTCCCGTAATCCGTTTTTAGGAATAATGGATACAAGTTTTCTGTGGGCGACGGGAATCGAGGATACGTTTATTCCCCAGGCTCGTCCTGGCTTGCGTGCCCTGGATGAATATGAATTAACTCAGCACTACAAGCTGTGGAAACGCGATTTCGATCTGGTCGCTGAGACCGGCGTGAAATATGTGCGCTGGGGTATCCCGTGGTACCGCGTCCAGCCCGCCTCGGATCAGTGGGACTGGGAATGGACGGATAAGGCGCTGGACTATCTTGTCAACGTAAAAGGCGTCGCGCCAGTCCTGGACCTGATGCATTATGGCACACCGCTCTGGCTAGAGAACAGTTTTATCAACGCCAGCTATCCACAGCGCGTAGCGGAATACGCTCATGAAGTGGTTGCGCGATACAAAACCCTTGTTCACTACTACACTCCACTCAACGAACCGATGGTCAACGCTGATATGTGCGGCAGCAAAGCGGAGTGGCCTCCGTATCTTTCCGGTGATGATGGCTATGTCAAGTTAACACTAGCTCTGGCGAAAGGCATTGTGCTCACCACGCAGGCAATCAAAGCCGAACAACCGGATGCCATTACGGTGCAGGTGGAAGCATTGTGGCACACGTTTACCAAAGACAGTTCGCTGCAGAATCAAGTGGATCATAACAACGCGCGCCAATATCTCTGCTTCGACCTCACAACCGGGCGTGTGAAGGATGATTACACCCTCGCAGACTTTCTCTCGTCTCACGGAATGACTGATGCAGATATGGAGTGGTTCCATACGAATGCAGCGACCTTTGATTTATTTGGCGTGAACTTTTATCCGTGGTCGTATGGCGAACTTAGAAAGGGATCGAAGAACTCCATTCGATATGTTACCGGTAACACTTCCGGTGAAAAGATCGCCGAGGTAATCCGCGCGGCATATGGGCGTTATCACATACCTCTCATGGTCACTGAGACCTCAGCCGACCGCAATGTGCGCGGCCGCGCAGCCTGGATGGATGAGACCATTAACGCTGTCCATGCCATGCGCCGCGAGGGCATCCCGGTTTTTGGATACACATGGTTCCCGCTCTTCACAATGATCAAATGGGACTATCGCACAGGACGACGGCCTCTGCACGAGTATCTCATCCATTTGGGTTTATACGATGCGGCATTTGACTCAAAAGGTGTTCTGCGCCGTCACAAAACCCCGCTCGTCAAACGTTACCAGGGGCATATCGCCAATGGCATGCCCAGCATAGGAAATTGATATGGCTCCTCGGTCTCGCCTCTCCCTTGATGGTCAGTGGCATTTTTCACCGACCAAAGTCCTCAACACGGATGACTCTGTACTCATCACTGTCCCTTCCCCCTGGCAGGCGGACGCGCGTTTCCGCGATCATATCGGTGAGGCGTGGTATCAGCGCGAGCTCGAGATCCCCACGGAATGGATTGTCAACGACCGCGTGATCATCCTGGGATTCGGCGCAGTAGATTACTTTGCCGAGATCTGGTTGAACGACGTCAAAGTCGGGGAACACGAGGGCGGCTATCTGCCCTTCGAACTGGATATGACAAAAGCCGCGCGCGCCGGCACAAACACGCTCACCGTCCGCGTGGACGATCCGTTGGAGATATTTCCCGAAGTACCGCATGGCAAACAATCCTGGTACGGGATGCTCTCGGGAATCTGGCAATCAGTCTGGGTGGAATCGCGCGCGGCGACGCATATCCAGCGAGTCAAAATTTCTACGAGTGGCCAACAGGTATCAGTAGATGTGACTGTGCGCGGCAAATCCTACTTGGATGTAGAAGCGGAAGTGATCGCGCCCAATGGAGAGCTCGTAGCGCAGCTCGCATCCTTCCGCGAGCCGCACTTTTCCCTGAACGTGGAGCAGCCTCTAGCCTGGTCACCAGACGAACCAAATGTATACACTCTCAATGTGACGCTGACCGGCATTCGACCCGATTCATACACATATCACGAAGGGGATAGGGATGTTATCGCAGCTCTGGAAATTCTGGACGAAGTCACCGAAACCTTTGGTTTTCGCACGATCGAAACGCGTGATGGAAAGATCCTGCTCAATGGTCGCCCGTTCTATCTGCGCGGCGCGCTGGATCAGGACTATTATCCAGAGCTGATCTATACTCCACCCTCACAGGAATACATCGAAGATCAATTCCGCAAAGCCAAAGAGATGGGGCTGAACTGTCTGCGCATCCATATCAAGGTCGCCGACCCGCGTTACTATGCCGCTGCTGATAAGGTGGGCTTGCTGATTTGGACGGAGTTGCCGAATCACATTTTGTTGAGCGATGAAGCAAAACGCCGCGCCTGCGACACCCTGGCAGGTATGGTCGAGCGCGACTGGAACCATCCGAGCATCGGCATCTGGACGATCATTAACGAGTCGTGGGGTATTGACCTGACAGATCCGTCTCAACGTGCCTGGCTGGCAGAGACCTATGAATGGCTGAAGAAACTGGATCCTACGCGATTAGTGGTGGATAATTCGGCTTGCTGGGGGAATGCTCATCTGAAGACCGACCTGGCTGACTTCCATATTTATTACGCCATGCCAGATCATGCTTACCAATGGAGCCAATGGATGGCAGGATACGCCAGCCGTCCCTGGTGGTTGTTTGCGCATGAGTACAAAGATCGCGCTGCGTGGAGAGAGTTCATGCGAGATCCATGGCATGCAGCCAGGAGACCCTACGCTGGCGAGGTGCAACAAAGAGGCGATGAGCCGCTGCTTGTATCTGAGTTTGGCAACTGGGGACTGCCCGATGTAACTAAGATTTACGAGGGGAATGGCGGTAGCGCGCCGTGGTGGTTCGACACCGGTATGGAATGGGGCGATGGAGTGGTGTATCCGCGCGGGGTCGAACAGCGCTTCAAGGACTATCGCCTTGATCGAGTCTTCTCCTCCTTATCCGCGCTTTCCGAAGCCAGCCAGCGTCTGCAATACGACGCTCTCAAATTTGAAATCGAGAATATCCGTGCGCATGAAAGCGTCCAGGGCTATGTCATCACTGAATTTACAGACCTGCATTGGGAATGCAACGGTTTGCTGGATATGTATCGCAACCCGAAGGTCTATCATTCACAGCTCAGGAAAATCAACACGGATGATCAATTGATCCCTCTTGGGGAGCGCCTCGTGTTTTCAGCGGGCGAAATGTGCGCTTTGAAAATCCTCTTTTCACATTATTCAGATATTGAAATGAAGGATGCAGTATTGGAATGGGAGGTAACTGGCGACGAGCTGCCAGCCAGCAGCGGATGGCTGCCATCGGGTCCATGTTCACCTTATGGCGTAACCGAATTGGGAGTTGTGAGTTTTGATGCTCCGCAAGTGAAACTGCCAACCAAAGCACGCCTCGATTTGCGCTTGCGCAGCGGCGGGAATTCCATCGCGGTGGCAGAACAGGAATTATATTTTTTTCCAAATCCCCCATTCGCAGAAAATGCACCCGCGCCAGATGCCGAAAAAACGATTATACCCAGGGGCATATACGCGCCCCAACCTCACTTGCTGCTGGAAACTCCAGGGTATGAAATCGCGGATAACCTCACCAGCGCGGATGTGGCAGTCGTCACAGCGCTCGATGACAACTGCCGCGAATTCCTCCTGCGCGGCGGACGCGTGCTTCTCCTTGCAGAGTCAGACGACGCGCTTCAAACGTATATCCCGGGGATTGGAATCGAACGACGCGCCGGGACGCCCTGGCAGGGCGATTGGGCAAGCAGTTTTGGCTGGCACAGATTTGAAGACATACCCACGAACGGCGTGGTTAATTTCGCTTTTGCCAACCTGACACCCGAGCATGTCATCCATGGCTTCGCGCCGCGCGATTTTGCCCTAGATGTATTTGCTGGTTTATTTGTGGGCTGGTTGCATAAACCGATACCCACTATCGCGCGCAAGCGTGCTGGGCGCGGTCAGTTGCTAATTTCGACCTTTCAATTGACAAAAAACCTGGAAACAAATCCACTTGCAAGGTTCCTGCTCCATGAACTTCTCAAGATGATCGTGTAGAGCACCGAACTACACAGCTATTGAGTAAGAAAATTATGCCCATTACCTATCAAAATCCTCTGCCGATCAAAAACATTGGCGACCCATTCGTCCTGCGTGCACCTGCTGGAAAATACTACTGCTATGCCACCTCAGCCCCGGATGGATTCAAAGCCTGGTCTTCAACAGACCTCGTTCACTGGACGGATCTGGGCTATGTATACAAACGCAAGGAAGACTCGTGGGGCGAGTCTGATTTTTGGGCGC
The DNA here is from genome assembly GCA_025938055.1 of Anaerolineales bacterium. Next base: position 14,229 of record JAICQC010000018.1, read on the forward strand.
CAGAAGTTGTGCTCTATCAGGGAAAGTACTTCATGCACTACAGCGCCCGTTGGAAAGAAAACCAGAGCCTGCGCATTGGCATCGCGGTGGCAGACTCTCCAGATGGTCCCTTCCTGGATGTGTTCAATCGTCCCATGTTCGATTTTGGTTATGCGGCAATCGATGGACACGTTTTTTTCGATGAGGATGGATTAAAATATTTTTACTATTCTCGCGATTGCAGTGAAAACGTGGTCGAAGGCAGGCACGAGAGTCATCTCTATGTGGCTGAGCTCGGCGAAGATCTGACCTCATTCCAAGGTGAACCGCAGCTCATCATGAAACCCGAACAGGACTGGGAGATCAATTCCGGGGCAGACTGGCGCTGGAATGAAGGTCCCTTTATGCTAAAGCACGATGGCAGGTATTATTTGATGTACTCTGCCAATTTCTATGCCAGCCGCGACTACTCAGTGGGGTACGCTGTGGCAGAAAATCCCACCGGTCCATTTTTCAAAGCCACACATAACCCTGTGCTATACTCAACCAACAGCGAGATCTCCGGTCCTGGTCACAATTCGGTCACAACCACCCCTGATGGAAAAGATTTGTTGATTGTGTACCACATCCATACAGATCCACAACAACCCAGCGGCGACCGGCAGGTCTGCATAGACCGCATGGGCTTTCGAGAGGATGGCTCGCTGTATGTACAGGGACCTACACATACTCCCCAGAGCCTTCCCTAAAGCCAAATGGTCTGTTTTATAACAGTCAATTGACACAGACGTTTATAAGAGTTGATGGGATTTTTAATGCCCGCAGAAGATGACAGGGAAAATTCCGGTTCGTCCATCCATAAGCTCCTTACAGAAAGAACTCTGATCCTTGCTTCCAACAGGGGACCAGTCACCCTTCGCAAGAATGAAATTGGCGATCTGGAATTTCAGCGCGGCAGTGGCGGGTTGGTGACCGCGCTGATCGGTGTGCTCCAGCACGCGGAAGCGCGCTGGATCGCCTGTGCGCAGACGGAAGACGACCGGCTTTGGGGGCAGGGCGTGGTTCCGCTGGGAGAGAGTGACGAGCAGGTATGGATGCAATTCGTTGCCCCTTCCGAATCAGCCTATGAGGGTTATTACGGAGTAATCTCGAATCCATTACTCTGGTTCCTCCAGCACTCCATGTGGGATATCTTCCGCGAGCCGACTATTGACCAGACCATCTGGCGACACTGGGAGGATGGCTATGTGGGTGTCAATACCCTATTTGCCGAGGCAATGGCTCAGCAGATCAGGTCTGCCTCGCACCCGGCGCTGGTCATGCTGCAGGATTACCATCTATATCTGGCTCCGCAAATGATCCGGTATAAATACCGCCCGAAAGGGAAATATACGCTTGCACACTTTGTGCATATCCCCTGGCCCGGCGCAGAGGACTGGGGATTACTACCGTCTAAAATGCGCCTCGCTATCCTCGAAGGTTTGTGTGCTGTAGACCTGCTTGGTTTTCAAACCCGCGAAGACGGATTGAACTTCATTCGCACGTGCGAATCCCACTTGCCGGGGTCGCGTGCGAACTATCGTCACGGAAGAGTCCGCTTTCGCAACCATGTCACCCATGTCCGGGACTTTCCCATCTCGATCGACATTCAGGGACTCAGGCAGTTCGCACAAACGGAGGAGGTCAGCGCCTACCGTGAACAGGTACTGCAAGAGCATGGCGACTGGCAGATCATGCTGCGCATTGACCGCATCGAGCCCAGCAAGAATATCGTACGCGGGTTTCACGCATTCGATGAATTACTCGATCTGCATCCCGAGCATCGCGGCAAGGTCAAGTTTCTGGCAATGCTTGTGCCGTCGCGGCTGGACGTCACCGAGTATGGAAATTACCTGGATGAGGTCATGGGTGTTGCTGGAAGGGTGAATGCCAAACATGGCGCCAATGACTGGGAACCGATCCGTGTGCTGGTCGAGGAGAATTACCCGCGCGCCGTGGCGGCGTTACAGGTCTACGATGTCCTCCTCGTAAATTCAATTGCCGATGGCATGAACCTCGTCGCGAAAGAGGGACCCATTGTCAATCAGAGCGACGGGGTGTTGATCCTCTCGGAACGGACAGGGGCATACCAGCAGCTCGAACCGGGTGTGCTAGTCGTTTCCCCTCTGGATGTCTATGGCACAGCCGAGGCGATGCATCACGCCCTCACCATGCCACTCGAGGAACGCCGCGCCAAAGCCTACCGGCTGCGATCCCTGATCGAAGGGCAAGACATTGTCGATTGGCTTAACCAGCAGTTGAGCGCAATCATCAAACTGAAATTATGAAGCCAGGGGATTCGCGCAGAGTTGCCTTACTACATTATTCGGCGCCGCCGGTCATTGGCGGCGTCGAAAATGTGATCCTCGCGCACTCGCGCCTGTTTCTGGATGCCGGCCATGTCCCCGTAATTCTCGCGGGAAGAGGTGAACAGGACGCGTTCCCCTTTGGGACGGAATTACTCCACATCCCTGAGATGGACAGTCAGCATCCCGAGATCCTGAAGATCAGTCAGGAGCTGGAACAGGGACACATCCCTTCCGGATTCGACGCAATGGTTGACCGGCTGACCCAGATCGTAGCTCCTGCGCTGGAGAGCGTCGATCTTCTCATCGTACATAATGTATTTACAAAACACTTCAACCTGCCATTGACCGCAGCGCTTATCCGCCTGCTCGAGCAGGGCAGCCTCCAGCGTTGTGTTGCCTGGTGTCATGATATCACCTGGACAAGTCCGCGTTCGCGCCCAAAGGTCCATCCCGGTTATCCATGGGATCTTCTGCGCACATACCGTTCGGATATCATCTACGTGACGATCTCACAAGACCGACAGAAGGAACTTGGCGACCTGTTCGGATGTCCCCGTGAGCAGATTCGCATCATCCATAACGGCGTGGACCCGAAGGAACTGCTCACTCTCTCAGACGCAGGACTGACTCTCATGAATCGACTGCAACTTTGGGAGAGCGATTTCAACATCCTGATGCCGGTGCGAATCACGCAAGCCAAGAACATGGAGATGGCGCTGCGCGTGGTTGCTGCTCTGAAACAGAAGGGCATTCATCCGAAGCTTGTCGTCACAGGACCACCTGATCCACATGACCTTGCGAATATGGATTACTTCCACAGCCTCCTCGATCTGCGCGAAAATTTGGGCGTCGTGGATGAGATGCGGTTCGTGTACGAGTCGGGACTAACAAGCGGCGAACCGTTCGTGGTGGAAATGCCGATCGTGGCTGAACTGCTCCGCGTAAGCGATGCGCTCTTTATGCCAAGCCATCGTGAGGGTTTTGGTATGCCGATCCTGGAAGCCGGGCTGGCTGGCATTCCGGTCTTTTGTGCGGACACAGTTCCCGCTGCCATAGAGATCGGGGGTCAGGATGTCGTCACGTTCTCGCCGAAGGCAGACCCGGGCGTGATCGCCAGCCTGGTTATCGAGTGGGTTGAGAACAGCCCCGTTCTCCGTCTGCGCCGGCGTACCCGCCAGAGATTCACCTGGCAAAGCATCTTCAGGCATGATATCCTGCCGCTGATAGAGCAGAGTGAGAATTGAAATTGCAGAGCAAAGCTGAACTGACGACGTGGGCGTTGGAGTCAGGCAAATTATGGTTGTTCCTTGATTATGATGGCACCCTGGCGGACTTTGCCCCGACGCCCGACCATATTGAACCAGACCCCGGACTCATCCACTTGATCGAGGAACTTTCCTGCAAGCCCGGCATCCGCCTGACCGTCCTGAGCGGACGCAGGCTGAGTCACCTTCGTCAGCTTTTACCGGTGGCGGGGATCATCCTGGCGGGCACGTATGGGATAGAACTGCTTGAGGAAACGGGAAAGGTGATTCAGCGCCTCACCTATGAGGAAATCCGGCCCGCCCTGGAAACGCTCAAACCCGCCTGGGACCAGCTCATCAAAGGGCGGAAAGGCTTTTACCTCGAAGACAAAGGCTGGACCCTTGCCCTGCATGCCCGCTTTGCCTCCGCGGAAGAGGCGGAAGGAGTCATTGCACAGGCACTTGACGCAGCCAGCTCGCTTTTAGATCAATTTCGAATTTTGGGTGGACACAAATTTTTAGAGATCGCCCCGCGGCTTGCCAGTAAAATGGAAACGGTCGCCTATCTCCTGAATCAGTATCCGTTGCCCGCAGCCCGCCTTCTTTACATTGGCGATGACGATAAAGATGAAGAGGCATTTCCATTGATCCACGCCCATCACGGGATCGCGGTGAAGGTTTTCCAGCCTTCACAAGCTTCGCTGCCGACCACCGCTGACTTCTCACTCGATTCCCCGGCAGATACACGGGACTGGCTAAAAGAATTGCTTTGAGCAGAACAAAAGCTGGATGACGCGGATCGCTGAACAAGTTACGCTTATACTCAATCAGATCCCCATCCGTTTCAAGATCTCCCACACAAGTTCATTCACCGGCAAGGACGCATCAAGCGTCAGTGCATGCTCCGGCTCCTCGAGCGCCTCGAACTGGCTCTGGAGCATGTGCGGTTTCATGTAATGGTCCTGGCGCTGCGACAGGCGCGACCAGATCAAATCATAACTGCCCTTCAAATAGATCAGTTTCACATTCCTGTTACCGTCCATCAACTGCCGCCGGTAACGTTCCTTCAATGCAGAGCAAGCCAGTACACCGGGGAGATCCGTTTTCAGGGAGGCTGCAATCAGATCGTGCAGCGCAGCCAGCCACGGGGCGCGGTCCGAATCGTCCAGCGGGTTGCCACTCGCCATTTTGGCAATATTCTCGGGCGGATGAAAATCGTCGGCATCATAAAAGTCCCATCCCAGCTGCTTTGCGAGAGAAACGCCCACCGTGGTCTTGCCACAGCCTGCCACACCCATCACGATCAGGAAGCGCGCGCGGGTATGCTGCGGCGATTTTGGAAATGATGAATCAGCCATGGGCGATTGATGATACCAGACCGTGTATTTGTACGATCAGTACTTCAAACGGTACAGGACTTCCCCCGCTTTCGGAACATACAGGACTCCTTCCTGTTCTCTATCCTTCCATTCATCCAGATTGATTGTAGCCGGGTCGAGATAACCCAGATTCAACCGGGTGCAGTCCTCCCCCGATATTTTACTCGCCAGCGTGACGCGCACGTTGGGCTTTTCGACTCCGTTTTCCATCCTGCCCGATCCGCGCAGATGTGTGCTATGCGCCAGCACGCCGAGGGGAACATGCTTGAACCGCTCCCAATCGTTCAAGAAGTACGGCAGAATGTGGTAGCCAACCTCAAAGATGTATTTTCCGTGCACGCGGCTCACTTCTTCCAGATGAGGCGCATACACTACAACTTCTCCACCGATCGCAACTGCCGGCTCGAGCTTGTACATGGCTTTGGCAGCGGTCCACAATTCATCATACATGGCAGGCGCGCCAGACAGGACGCGCTGGAACGGCCGTGAGGCGTCCACCCAGCGAATGTGACGCTGCGCCGAAAGGTCCGCCGCGGCGCTCCAGGCTGATACGTGATCACCAATAAATAAGCCGCTCAATCCCGTGCCCTCCCCGCTTTCGCGGGACGATACCACCACCAGCGCGATCAGCGTCAGCGGTGTCTTCAGGCGTGCCGCCGCGGCATGGATCATCGTCCGCACGGGCGTGTCCTTGATTCCGATTGTGCCCACCACGCCGGACAGCGCACCGAGCCAGTGGGTGGCGTTGATCATCTCCGCGCCGGAGATGCCCGGGAAGAGATACTTCGCACCTCCGGAGAATCCGACCACCTCATGTGGAAAAGTGGGGCCGAGGATCAAGACGTGGTCATATTCGAGGGCGGCTCTGTTGATGCGAACATTGACTTCGGTGGGTAAGGAGGGGTGCCAGATAGCTCCGGCAATTTCCTTGATCTCATCTTGTTCCATAACTCCCAGGGATACCAACACAGATGGAGTATTCCACTGGTGATTGCGCAATCCGATATGTTTGAAAGTGTCGTTTCTTTCCTCTGCTGTGATACCGACCAGTCTGTAAAGACTCTCCTCGCTTAATGGTGGATGGGTACCCAGGGCGATCGTAAAATCAAGCTGCTTTGTGTCACGCAGTATTTCGACGATGGAACGGAAGAGAAACGGCAAGGGAAGTGAACGCGTGTGGTCTGGAATCAGAACAAGCACCCGTTGGCCATGAAATTTATCACCGAGCCCCTGGTGCAGGGTTTCGATGATTTCATCAGCGCTGAGACGTTCGGTGGGAGAAGATATTGCCTGTGAATAAATCATACACTTCCTGTTGGGGCAGAGTTCGCCCCTGCGCCTTACACACCGCTAAAAGCTGAGAAGCCTCCATCAATAGGAATCACAACACCCGTCACGAAAGAGGCGGCCGGGGAGATCAACCACATCGTCGCACCCAGCAGGTCTTCGGGGCTCCCAAAGCGATTCATCGGGGTATGCATGAGGATGGACGTACCGCGCGCAGTCAATTCACCGGAATCTTTATCCATCAAAAGAAACCGGTTTTGTCGGGTCTGAAAGAATCCGGGTGCAATGGCGTTGACGCGGATGCGAGGCGAGTAGTTCTGTGCCATGTGAACAGCCAGCCACTGCGTAAAGTTTGTGACCGCAGCTTTCGCTGAGGAATACGCGGGAATGCGCGTCAGTGGACGCAGCGCGGTCATCGACGAGATATTGAGGATGGCACCGTCCCCGCGTTCCGCCATGTCGCGCCCAAAGACCTGACACGGAAGGATGGTCCCCAGCAAATTCAAATCGTTCACGTTTCGCAGCGTTTCGGCGGGCAGGTCGAAAAAGGAAAGATCGGCGGACGTGGTAGCGGTAGGATAGTTGCCCCCCGCGGCATTGATAAGAATGTCCACTGCCGAAAACTCAGCCTTGATCGTCTCATTTGCCCGTTGCAGAGTTTCAAGCTTGAGCACATCCCCATAGACGCGCACGGCGCGCCCTTTGACCACCTGAGGGAAACGCTCGATACCCTGTTCCGCGAGTTCCTGGTCGCGATCCAGGATCACCACATTCGCGTTGCACCCCACGAGGGCGCAGGCGATCTCACTCCCCAGCACTCCCGCTCCGCCGGTAATCAGGACTGTGCAGTCCGTGAAATCATAAAGCGTTTGAAGTTCAGACAGATCCATGTATGGACTCTATTTTGCAGCGGCATCCGTGAAGCGGAGCGAGGGTAGCAAATTACTCCGCTTCAAGATGTCCGCTTTCACATCATATCACTGACCATTGGTATGTCATTACCCATTAAACGGTCCGGCGCCAGATTGCACGTCAGACAAAACATCTTGTGTTTCCGTCAGGTCAACGAAGAGGGTCGGCGTCCAGCCCACGTCACTCAGGAGATCCGGGTCGTTTACAGCGTTATACGCTGCCAGCACATCGATTTCATGCGTACCGGACTGAGAGGGCGCATTCAACATCGTTCCCGATTCGTGGATCGCCGTACCGTTAAGACGTGTGATGAACTGATCAGGCGTGATACCGGTGTTTTTCTTCACCCGGAAGAAATTGTTCTCCGCATAGATCGCCGACTCGATGCCCACACCCCAGCTGTAGACATAGTTATCGGGATTGTCGATCTCATAATAATTGTTATAGATATGTACTTGCCCGAAACGGACGCGGGCGACCCGCTGCCCCAGATTCTCGAACAGGTTGTGATGGAGAGTAACGCGCAGCTTGCCGCGATCCGCCGTCGCACCGTCTGAGGAGCCGATCAGCATCACCTTGTCATGGTTCTCGAACTGGTTCCACGAGACCGTCACGAAGTCAGAAGCGTTGGTAATATCAAGCAAACCGTCATGCACCTGGTATAGGACTCCGAAGTGATGAGGTAATGTATCATCCGCGGTTTCCACGTCCCGAAAGGCGTCGTGATCGATCCAGACGTGATCCGTGTTCCGCAGTGAAATCGAATCATATAGGGCGTTCCATGATCCCTGTTCACCATCGGTAGGATCCCATTCCGGGAAGCAGTCATAGGTGTCTTCGAAGGTCAGTTTGCGGATGATGATGTTGGTGCGATTAACCGATGTACTGCCGCGAATGTCGAACCAGCCTCCCTTGATCGCGGCATGCTTGTCCACTCCCACGATCGTGGTGTTGGAGCCGATTCGGATGCGGACACGCGCCTCCTGGGCATCCTGTGAAGCCGCTCGAGCATCTTCGAGCGGTCCGCTTGGTTCTTCCTCGGTTCCCCACACAGCCGGGTCGTACGTCGCCAGGAAGGCTTCCAGAGTGTAGCCGTCCCGGTAGTAATCTTCGCAGGTCAGCGGCTGGTTGTCGTCGTCCACGTTCATATCGATAGTCCCGTCGACATAAATGATCTTCGGCTCATTCGATGGGTTCGATGGAGACGTGGAGGAGAAAACTCCGTTGTTGAGCGCGGCGATCAACTCTGCACGGTTGGTCACCACATACACCTGAGATGCAACTGCCTGCGACCCGCCGGTGGTTCCCGTTCCAAACGACGCCCAGCCATCATTCGGTGGAAGTATCTCCCGCCCGAGATCTGTTTGGGCGGCCATGACGGGCGCACTCGTGCTGGCAAAAGCGATCAACAACGTCACTGTAACAATCCATCTTGTAAATCGCATGGACTTTACTCCTTTCTGTAAACTGCTGATGTGCGGTGAACCTTCCCGCACACTGATACACATTGAGAGATCGACACCGCGCTATTTCTTCACCGTCACCTCCTTCACGTTAAACTTGGGATCAAATTACGTTTTCAATAATTCCAGATGTCTTTTAAAATGCGTCTCCAGGCCTGTGCGATACGCGTCGACATGTTTCACCAACGACGATTTGATTTCCATCCCGAACTTTGCGAGTGCCGAACCGAACGTGACATGCAGGATCTCGCGTGCATGGAAGTCATCCAACAACGGGGGCAGGTCTCTGTCATCCGGCAGCATCTCCAGCCTGGCAGAGACATGATAGGTGCGCCGGTCGGTTTCATAACATTCACGACCAAGTGAATAAATCTTCTGGAACAAATCCGGTTCGTGTTTTGCAAGCACACGCAGTGCTTCCAGATAACTTGTCCCCGCCGTCTTGACATGTATGCGTTCACCCCAATGCTTTGTGATCAAAGGGTACACACTGAGCTTATCTGAGCCGGAATGCAGGCTTAGTTTGTAGGTCCCAAAGTGCGCCGTTACGGCGGCGTGTTTTGCCAGCTCGACATCGAGCGCGTCCAGGTTGCCGATGTAATCCACGCCCTTTTCGAAGTGACCGATAAAGCGTGGCGCCAGCGAGGTAAAGCGCACGCCTAGGCGCTTCAATTCATTGGCGATGAAGAAATGTTCGAGGGGGGTTGTCGGCGAATCCGTTTCATCAACGGAGACCTCAAAGTCAAATTCTTCCTTCATTTCCGCTAGGCGATTGAACATCGCCGCCGCATGCTGGATGGCTCGCCCATACTTGACCACCGCGCGCATCAACGATTCCTCCTCGAACTGACCCCAGGCGGGCTCATTGTTTTGATCCAGATATAATGCCGAGAGTTCATCCCAGTGGAGACCGGCGATTTTTTGTTTCAAGGCATCCGGCGGATCGGTATCTGCCGCGTTATCCACATAATCGCCCGGGTCAACGGTGAAAAAGGTGTAGCCTGCCTCGACGAAAGGCAGAATATCCTCCAGCGTCTTCAAGTGGTCGGCATCCGCGCCCCAGGGAGCCTCCCAGACCGCGGCTTCGACCGCGCGGCGGGCATCATCCATCACCTGCTGAGGCGTGCGTCCTGTACGTGCATTCTCACGAACGGACTGCTGCGCAAAGATCGGCGCGAGCTTCGTGCCTTTCACCGCCGCGATGTGACCTGGCGTAGCGAGCCCCAGCCGGTCGCCGAAGCCGAAGGAGGAGGAGAGGGAGAGAGGGGTAAGCATGGTTAATTCCTGTCTCATGTTCAAGGTTCAAGGTCGAAGGCGTGTGGACATTTGACCTTCAACCTTGGACGGTCTTACAGTTTGTATGCACGTTTTGCAAGACCAATCGCGAGCTCATGGATCATCTCGCGCGCATCATCCAGTTCAATAAGGTGGCGGACGACTAATCCTGCCAGCCAGTCCGCAGAGGCGCGCCTCCAGACGTCATGCCGTGCAGGGATCGAACAGAAAGCGCGCGTGTCATCGTTGAA
>JAICQC010000473.1 GCA_025938055.1 Anaerolineales bacterium
ATGGGATAATTCCAGCCGATGAAGTCCGCGAGTGCCGCCAGGTTCTCATTGGCAAAATTGAAATACTTAAAAAACGCCAGCATGCCGACGTTGCTTAGAATGCTGGCAATCAACACCCAGCGCTTTTTGCGTCCCTCGAACTTCTCGATACCCAGCCCAGCAAAGTAGTCGACTGTGATTGTCACCGCCAGGATGAGAATATATGCGGGGATGAATGCCATGTAGAAATAGCAGCTGGCAGCCAGCAGAAGCATCCAGCGGAAGCGGTGCGGTAACAGGAAGTATGCAATTGTGACAACAGGGAAAAAGATCAGGAACGCAGCGGAATTGAACAGCATTTACGAGCTTCTTTTCGAGAGGCGCTGATTATAACGGAAACAAAATCGATGCCTGAACGCCGTTTGGAGTTTTCAGCGAGGCTGCCCGCGGATTTGAAACTTAAGCTCACCCACAACGGCCTGGATTGCCTCCGGCGCGCGCGGGTGTTTTTCCGCGTGGTGGAATACAACGGTCAGCACAAAGGGACCCGATTGCTCCTGTATGGGCATCCATGGGTAAGTGAGCATCACGCCCGCGCGTCCCTCCACCTGGATCACATGATGGTCATAATCAACCAGCTGCTCGGCTTGTTCTCGCGTACAAATGGCAACCGCCTGGTTGGGGTAAATTTGATTGAAGGGCTTGGGCATTTGGCTTTTATTTTACAGGCGAGTAGCCCAGAGAGAAAGATGCGGATTGGACACAGGACGCCCGCCTATTAGAATGAGCAAGAGGAAAGGAATTAAGACGCCTGATCTCTTTGCTGTATGATCGTCATCCCGATCAGCCGAGAGACCACAACAGCCAGGTAGCCAACCCCCGCGAATTGTTCCAGCATGACCAGTACCCGCGCCGGCTGTGTGACCGGCAGAATATCGCCAAGCCCGGCTGCCGTCAGGTTTGTAAAGCTGAGAAATAAAAGCTCGAGAAAGGTCCGCGGCTGACCGGGGTTGAGCATGCCCATAAAACTGCCGGGAAGCCACGTCTGGCAGACCAGAAACAAATAGGCAAATCCCCAGGCAAGCAGCGTGAATGTGGCACCTGCGGCGAACAGCTCGTCAGTGGTGACGCGGTAGTCCTCCATCATGTAAGCCACCATGCTGACAGCTCCATAGAAATACAACGTCGCCTCCAGCAGCGATGCGCCGATCAACAATATTGGATGGTCAAAAAAGACGAACAGCAGAGAGAGCACGATCGCCGGCGCCACAAGGAGCCACGCGACCCAGGTGCGGGCCGGGCTGCGATTGATCACCCAGACCACCAGCGCCAGGATGATGACTCCGAGTACCCCGAGCAATACCCGTCTGCTGGAGCTGCCATCGAAGGCGGCGTACAGGATCAGGCTCAATAGCTGCGCGGCGAGAAGGAACGCAGATGGATGGCGGCGTGTCAGGGCACGCCAATCGAGGGGCAAATTGTCCTGGTTGGCCATATCGTCAATTGTATCCTCAGTTCTCAGGCTTAGACTATAGCTAGAGAAAAAGAAGGAACGCATCCCTGCAGGACGGTGTAACGTTTCTATACTTAATACCAAGGTGCGTTCATGTCTGACCTTTCCTCTCGAAGTCGTGTCTGGCTGCAAATGATTTTATGTGTTTTGTTCCTGTCTTCGTGCAGTCCCTCTAGCCTCCAAGGATTGCCTGAGGCAGCCTCCACGGTGACCACCCTGCCAACCGAACAAGACCGTATCCAGACGCGGATTTCACTGCCGCGTCCCTCACGGGTCGCGTTTGGGGATAGGTCCATCTGGGTAACCGATTCGACGGAACCTCAACTCTTGCGCCTCGATGCCAGCACAGGAGAGATTCTGGATGAGCCGATCTCCCTGGACTTTGTCCCGCGCGAAATTGCGTATGGCGAAGGCGCGGTCTGGGTCTGCAGCGTGGACCGGACTCGTCTGGCGCGGATTGACCCGCAAACAAATGAAGTCGTCGCAGAAATCGACCTGCGCTCCCTTCAAATTCCGGAGCATGTGTATTTGCTGCTCGCGGCGGGCGAAGGGGCAGTCTGGCTGACGAATCAAACGCACGTCATTCAGATCGACCCAGCGACGAATCAAATCGTCGGTGAGCCCATCCCGGCAGGTGAAGAGATTATCACCGCGGCGCTGGGACATGGCACGTTATGGGCGGGGAGTCATGACGATGGCATCATTACTCGCGTCGACGCCAAAACCCATAACGTAGTAGCGATCATTGAAATGCCGTTTTCCGTGCATGGGCTGGCGGTCAGCGACGAATCCGCCTGGGTTCTGGACGAACACGGATTCGGAGTCGTTCAAATCGACCCACAAACCAATCGGCTGGGGGAACGTGTTCCCATTGATTTTGTTGCCGCGAATCTTGCAGCGGGAGCGGGCTCCGTATGGGTGGCTCCTGCCGCACGCGATAACGGGCAGGCAACGGGTAACGACGGCATCGCGCGCATCAGTGAAGATAGAAAAGGAATTACAGAAGTCATTCGCGCCGGGGATGCGGAAACCAGTGAATATTACTCAGTCTATTTTAGCGATGGAACGTTGTGGATTCTGGTGGACACCTCGCAACCCACTCTCTTGCGAGTCCGTCCGTGACAAAGGTACGGAAAAACACTAAAGCAAGGGGCAAGTGTAAGATTCCCGCTACATTCTAACTCTATAACGTTACATGACCATGGATGTCAATTCGCCGCACAAATGGGATGAGAATTATGAGCAGGGGACGGACGGCTGGGATCTGGGTAGACCTACACCCGTGTTCCAGCGCCTCCTTGCCAGCGGACAGTTCGTGCCGGGACGGATGATCGTTCTCGGCGCCGGACGCGGCCACGACGCTCGTGAGTTTGCGCGCCACGGCTTTCAGGTCACCGCCGTAGACTTTTCCGCCCCGGCCGTCACTGAAATGCACCGGCTTGCTACGGCGGAAGCACCCGTGGAAATTTTCCAGCACGACATTTTTACCTTGCCAGATACGCTCAATCAATCTTTTGATTATGTTCTGGAATATACCTGCTTCTGTGCGATTGACCCCAACCGCCGCGCGGACTATGCGGACCTTGTGGCACGTCTTCTCAAACCAAATGGCATCTACATCGACCTGGCGTTCCCTCTGGATGGGCGTAAAGGTGGTCCGCCCTTTGCTGTTTCCGCTGTGGAGATTCTCGATCTCTTTCAAGCGCGTGGATTCAAATTGATCTCGCGTGAAAAACCCGCCGATTCGATTTCTGTACGGAGGCATGCAGAAGAGTTATTGTTATTTCAAAAAGCTGAACGTAACGCGAAATGGGACGGTTGAGAACGATGACCTAGGTGGAGCCTACCTTTGCGCCTAGTCAATAACTCTAATCACTTTCTTGCGCATAACAGCTTACTTTTCCCGTTACAGGCGCATTTTTCGTTGATTTACATGTAATATGAGAATTTTGAAACGCAAGAGGCATTTTTGGGGGGTTGAATA
>JAICQC010000006.1 GCA_025938055.1 Anaerolineales bacterium
GGCATTTGTCTGTGGATCCCGAGGGTGCATTGTGTGTCTGCGGCGGTCACGGCTGCGCAGGCGATTCTCTTGCCCTGAAGGCTCTGGCAGAAGTAGGGCGCGTGCTCGGCATGGTCATGTCTGCCTGTACAGCCATCCTCAACCCATCGCGCTTCGTGGTGGGAGGCGGGCTTGGGCTGGCAGGGTTCGACCTCATCGTGCCTGCTGCCCAGGCGGAGCTTCAGCGTCGGACCATCCCCGAGACCCGCCGCCTGCTGGATATCGTTCCCTCGCAGGTGGAGTCGCCAGCCATCGGCGCGGCGTGCCTGGTCTGGTATGCTCGATCAGGCAACGCCATAAAGCGCTGAAGCCTGGCGAAGCGAATCTACATCTTTGGAGGAATTGTCAGGATGAGGACTGCATGAACATTTCTACCCGGCGTTTGCTCATTCATAATGCGCTTTTGTTCACGCCGTATCAGCCGGGTCGGGTTGGCTGGCTGCTGGCAGAAGGTGGACGTATCCGTTTGATCGGCTTTGGCGAGGTTCCTCAATTCTCAGGCGCTGATTCCCTCCAGAAGTTCGACGCCCGCGGGCGGATGCTCCTGCCAGGCTTTATCGACCTGCACGTCCATGGGGCGATGGGTCACGAGCTGATGGATGCATCCCCTGCCGGGCTGGAGGAAATGGCACGCTTTTACGCCTCGCACGGCGTCACATCCTTCCTCGCCACCACCTGGACGGCGGACCGTCGCTCGATCAACAGAGCACTCGAGCTGGTGGAAGAGATGCAGGGACCACTCCCCGGCGGGGCAACCCTGCTTGGTGTGCACCTGGAGGGACCCTACCTCAACCCGCTCCGCTGCGGCGCACAGGATGCCCGCCTCATCCGCCGGGCGGACAAAGAAGAGGCGCTGGAGTTCCTCGACACGGGCGTCATCCGTCTGCTTGCCCTGGCGCCCGAATACGACGAGAACCTCTGGCTGATCGACGAATGTGTGCGGCGCGGTATCACCGTCTCGGCGGCGCATACCACAGCCAGTTATGAACAGATGCAAAGGGCTGCCAAGCACGGTTTGACGCAGGCGACCCACACCTTCAACGCCATGCAGGGGCTGGGTCACCGCGAACCGGGGACAGTGGGAGCCGCCCTTACGCTTCCGCAGATCTCCTGTGAGCTGATCGCCGATAACATCCATGTCCATCCTGCTGTGCAGAAGATCCTGGTGGAGGTGAAAACACCCTCCGGTGTCATCCTCATCACCGATGCGATCCGCGCCGCAGGCTTGCCCGAGGGAGAGTACCGGCTCGACGAGCGGACCGTGAACATTCGGGATGGCGCGGTGCGTCTGCCAGACGGCACGCTGGCAGGCTCCATCCTGACGATGGAACGCGCCTTGCAAAACCTGTGTTCCGCTACCGGGCGTCCCCTTGCCGATTTGTGGATGACCTCCAGCCTGAACGCCGCCCGAGCCATCGGCATCTCCTCCCACAAGGGCAGCCTGGAAGCCGGCAAGGATGCAGACCTCGTCCTGCTCGACGAATACTTCCAGGTACATTTAACGGTTGCTCAGGGAGAGATTGTATTTGGAGGATAACCCTGTGCCTCAGACAGCACCCTGGCGCAGGCTGTTGAGTCTACAGAACAAGTACGTCTGCTCGTTTACTCTTTGATGCCAAGTGCCTTAAGCAGCCTGTCATCCTTCGCAAAGATCACCCTGTTCTTCTTCTTCGAATAATCCAGACCTGTTTCCCCTGCCAGCCCCTCGGCAAGCTCGTACACATCGCCTTCGTATTTATCGAGCGGGGTGGAGATCATCACCGCTTCCGGGTCTATGTGAATCCCCAACCGCGACTGGAGCTTGGCGAAGCCTGTGGAACCATCGAAGATCGGGAACCCCTGATAGAACCCCAGCAGCCTGGAAGGCTGCATCATGCGTGCCAACAGTTCTTCCGGCAGGGGGAGCGTCTGGTCGTTCGAAGCAAGGAACTCCACAGCTTCACGGATGACCGGCTCACGCTCGGCGTAGTCCAGTTCATCGGTCGAAAACCTGTTGTAGTACGCCGCCAGTTTCGAGGGCTTCCAGTAAAAGGTGATGTCGTTCTGCGACTCGACGACCTGCCTCTCATCGAAGTAGCGACTATAGGGAAGACTAAGCGCCCGCAGCCCCGGGATCAATGTGCTGGTATTCGTGGACATCTGCAGCTCAGCCTCATCCGCCTGTAATCCCTTGGTCTGGTCGTAGATCAGGGCACCATCCCTGCCGGATACATACTCTGTCCCTTGAATCTTCAACCCGTGCAGTTCAGAATCAAAGACCAGGCGTTTGGAACCTCGTTCAATTTCAAATCGCATACCGCATTCTACCAGGAGAGTAGAGACGAGCAAAAAGTGCCTTGCCCTCGAGTGAAAGTGCCTGACTGAATACCTGTATTCCAGCGGAGAAACAGTACAAACGCCTATTTGGTCTGTATCTGATAACTGCTATACTTTTTCTGTTTACAAATGAATATGCGCTCAGGGAAGGTTAAGCTCCGTATCAAATGGATGCATATTTCGTTTCTATTTTAGACTGCTGTTTTTCTTTCGTTCTTATGGAGACTGATAATACACTTTTGCGTGCTGCGAGAAGGATGAACGAAGAGGCGCTGGTGAAGATCTTTGATCTTTACTCCTCCGCCCTGTTCCGCTATTCGCTGCGCTTGTGCGGTGATCCCGTTATGGCAGATCATATCGTGGGGGATGTGTTTGCAAAGCTTTTGGAACAGCTATCCTCAGGGAATGGACCAACCTCCAACCTGCGTTCCTACCTGTATGAAACTGCCTATCACCGTATCATTGATGAAACGCGTTATGCAAGACGCAGGGTGCCGCTCGAAGTGGCTGATTCGCTGCGGCAGGATGTTCATTCTGTATTCCTGCGGGTGGAAGACCAGATCCTGTTTAAGGAGATCCTGCATGTGCTGCAGAATGAGTTAACCGACGATCAACGGCATGTGATCGTCCTGCGTTTTCTGGAAGACTTCAGCCTGCGCGAGACTGCTGCCGTCATGGGGAAAACTGTCGATCATGTCAAGGTCATTCAGAGCCGCGCCCTTGCGGCGCTTCGGAAATCTTTGGAGTATCGGGAGATCAGGAAGACCATGTCCGCTCCGAGGATCAGGGATTTATCCAGGGTTCTATCGGCTTAATGCGTTCACTAGAAATTCCTACATAAAATACAAATGAAAAGACCACCTCACGGGTGGTCTAGTGTGCCGAGGGCGAGATTCGGACTCGCGACCAAGGGCTTATGAGTCCCCTGCTCTACCACTGAGCTACCTCGGCGTGGTGGCACGATTTGCTATGAATTGCCACACCTGCCCTGGCCCCGCCCGCCAGGGCAGGTGCGCGCGCAGTGCAGATGAGCAAATCAAAAATCAGCCGGAGCGCCGAATATATTACTATGGGAGGATGGGTTTGTCAAATGAGTTGTGCAACCTTGCGCAGGTTGCAAAGAGTGTACTCATCTGAACCTTCGCAAGGTTATAATGAAGCCAGGAGGCTGCTTCATCATGAAGGTCCTTGTCCTCAGCAAAGATTTGACAGAACGTGCTGTCATCCAGCAGGTACTGCAGCACAACGATCATGAGATTGTGTCGGCGGAGAATAGCCAGGCTGCCATGCAACTCCTGCAGGAGGGGGATGTCCGCTTTGTGATCGCGGACCGCGTCACTACCGACAGCGATGAGAAACAATTCATCAAAAGCATCCGCGACGCAAAACCACCCTACTATATTTATATTCTGCTGCTCACCGCCAAAGTCCAGGAAGACGACATCAACGAGCCGGACAGCGGAGCAGACGATTACCTGCAAAAGCCGATCGTACCCATCGAGCTCAAGTCGCGCGTGCAGATCGGGGAACGAATCCTGAAACTGGGCGACAGCCTGATCGAGGCAAAGGATACCCTGCAGCGGGTCGCCATGTATGATACGCTGACCGGCACGCTCAACCAGAAAGCGCAGCTGAGCTTCTCGGCAGGGGAGCTCGAACGTGCCCGGCGCGGGCAGGCTCCATTCAGCCTGATCGCCGTGGACATCGACGACTTCAAGTCCGTTAACGACAAGTATGGGGAGAATGTCGGCAATGACGTTTTGAACGTGATTGCACAGGCGATCCGTGAGAAGAGCCGTCCCTATGATGGGGTGGGACGCTATGAAGCCGATATGTTCCTGATCACGCTTCCGGGCGTGATCGGTCAGGATGCCGAAAAGATCGCAGACCGCATCCTCAAAGGCATCCTCAATACAAATATCACACTGCTGGACGGAAGGGAAGTGAAGATCGGGGTCAGCGCGGGGATCGTCTCTACCACACGCATCACGGCAGCCACCGAGGTCGCTGCGCTGATCGAACAGGCGCAGGAAGCCGTAGCGCACGCCAAACGCGAAGGGGGAAACCAATTGCACGTGGTGTTTGTGTAAATCATTTGTAGGTCTGGCTTGCTGCGGAGCGTCCTGACGAGGACAGCCTGACAGTTATTGAATTTGGCGCGTTGCCCTCTCGGGGAGTTACGCAAAGACCCGCACTACCAGAGTTATTTATAAAAAGAATTGCAGCAGAAACAGAGCCAGCATCCCGGCGATGATGGTGATCAGTGTATTCCTGCTCAGCCATGCCACAAGGATGGCAACCAGCCCTGCCAGCAGGCGGGTGTTCTCCAGCGACAGGTTCCACACCCCATCGTGCATGAACAGTTCCGGGAAGACCAGCGCCGAGAGCACCGCCGGCGGGACGTAGTGCAGCGCCCTGCGCATCGTCTCCGGGACCTCGAACCTCCCGAATAGATAGATGAGCGAGAAGCGCATCCCGAACGTGATCAGCCCGCCGAGCAGCATCACCAGCCAGATATTCATTGCGCCCCCTCTCGGGGTTTGCTCCCCTCCAGAACGGTGCCAACGAGTATTCCTACCAGCGCAGCCAGGATCAGCCCCAGTCTGTACGGCAGCGAAGAGACAACCAGCGCGACCACTCCTGCCGAGAGAGCCGCGGCGATCGCGGGACGGTCCTTCAGGACCGGTACGAGCATCGCAATGAAGGTGAGCGGCAGGGCAAACTCCAGCGACCAGGACTCCGGGATGGCAGCGCCGAGGAAGATTCCCAACGCTGTGCTGAGCTGCCAGTTCACCCACAGCGCCGCTCCCGCGCCCAGCCAGAACCAGTGAGCACGCGGGGTGATACCCTCCTTCTCATAATGGAGGATGGTCGGGGCATAGGCTTCATCGGTAAGGAGATAGCTCAGGAGCACTTTCCAGCGCGCGGGCAGCGAAGCGATATAGGGAGCGAGGGAGGCGGAGTACAGCATGTGCCGCAGGTTGACGACTGCGATGGTCAGCACGATCACGAAGCCCGGCGCCGATTCATGTACAAGCTGCGTAGTGATAAACTGTGCCGACCCGGCGAAAACGATCGAGGACATCATCTGCGCCGCGGCATCAGAGAGCCCTGCATTGAGCGCCAGCGCGCCGTAGATCATGCCAAAGGGAAAGACACCGATCAGGAGCGGGATCTCAGATCGCACGCCCGCCCAGAAGTGTTTGCTTTGTTCGCTCATAATCTCCTGAATGTTGCGCGTAATAGCCTTGCGAAGGCTGCCCTGAAAGGGCGCTCACCTCGATTTGCTTGGCAAATCGTGCGCACAGGCGCAAATATCGCAAGGCTCATTAATAAACTACTATGTAGAGGATTAACCCGCGTTCGCCACCATCGTTGCCGCGGCGCGCTGACCGCTTTCCACCGCGCCCTCCATAAAACCCTGGATGGCGGTTGCATGTTCCCCAGCAAAGAAAAGATGACCCGCAGGTTCGAAGAGCGTTTTCCAATGCGCGGTCACTTCGCCGGGAGCCAGTGCTGCATAGGAGCCGCGCGTGTACGGCTCGTTGGGCCAGGCAATTGTTGCGGTGTATTCGATCAGGTCAGACGAACCGGGGAACAGTCGTTCGATCTCTCCCACGGCACACCGGATGCGCTCGTTATCGGACAGTGCAGCGAGCTTTGCACCCGGGTTCCCTCCCGTATAAACGGTGAGAATGCCATGTTCGTTTTCCAAGTGGTTCGTCGCGTGCCAGACGTACCCAATGGGCGCATCGGTGACGAGCCGACCATTCCAGCCGCGTTCCTCCCAAAAGCGTTTGCGGTATTCGATCAGCACCTTGGTCACCGCGCCATAAGATAATTCGTCCACCATCCTGCGATGTGGCTCCGGGAGCGGCGGGTTGAACTCGATCAGGCGCGCCGTGGTCAATGGGATCGCCAAAATAGCGAATGCGGAGGAAACCGTCTGATGCGAATCTCCCTGCCGGTATGTGACCGCCACTTCATCCGGGAGGAGTTTCACAGATATCACGGGAGCGTTCAGGCGCACGTCGGGCAGGTTGCCTGCCAGCGTCTGGGGAATCAGGTCGTTGCCGCCGATCACACGGTAATTGACGGCGCGTTCGAGCGTGCTGTAATACATGGCGGAGTTTCGCGCCAGGTCGAGCAGGGAATGGCGCTCAGGCTCGCACGTGTATTCCGCGCGGATGTGCTGGATAAAATCCTGTTTGGCGAGTGGATGCGCATCGAGCGACTCAATCCATTCCGCCGTGGATTGCCGGTCGAGCCGCTCCGCTTCGGGCGCTAGCTGAGGCTGATGCGGGTCCGGGACGTATTTGCCCAGTTGCGCCAGCGCCAGCCAGATCTTTTCGACTTCGTCATGCAGGTTGGCGCCCCAGATCTCCGCCTTCAAGATAGGACCGGCTTTGCCGACGAAGGACGCCCAATCTCCCTGCTGTCCCTGCCAGCTCCCCACGCATCCGAGCTTCAAACCGAACTGTTCTGCATATGCCAGCATGCGTTTGTGGTTCTCTTCGATGAATTCACCGCCGCCCTCGGCAACCAACCCGTTCGAGAAGGCACGCAGGCTGTAGACGCGTCCACCGACACGGTCCCGCGCTTCGAGCACCGTCACCTGCCAGCCAGCGCGCTGAAGATCGTACGCGGCAGAAAGTCCAGCAAGCCCCGCGCCGATCACTGTCACTGTTCGATTGTTTGAATCCATAAACGGTGATGGCTCCCAATGATGTAGCTGTAGATGCTTATTGATACCATAAGTAATGGCGGGTTGCAAACCCGCCCTGCTATGTCACCGCCACGCCCTCGCTCCTCCGCAGGAATTCTCGTATGGAAATGGATGCCGCCGCGCCTTCGCCCACCGCCGAGGCGACCTGCTTGGTACTGCCATGCCGCACATCCCCGGCGGCAAAGATACCAGGCACACTGGTCTCGAAGGGCAGTGGATCTAATGCCATATTTCCTTTCCGCAACGCGTGGAAGATGTCATGCCCCGTCATCACAAAGCCATAGCCATCCAGCTCAGCATAGTCCTTAAGGAAGGACGTGTTCGGCAATTGCCCGATGAAGATGAACGCCGCGGCGGGATGCAGTTCTTCGGTCTCGCCTGTTTGTGTATTGCGTATTTTCAACGTTTTCAATTTGGAGTTCTCGCCCTCGATCGCATCCACCTCGGTATGGTATCTCACCTCGACGCGTGAGCCCGGTTCATTGACTTTATCCAGCGCGACGCGGCTGGCGGTGAGTCGGTCCCCGCGCACCAGCATAATGACCTTCTCTGCAAAGCTGGTGAGGTGCAAGCCTTCCTCCACCGCGGAGTTGCCGCCGCCGATCACCACGATTTCCTTTGCGCCTTTGTAGAAAGGACCGTCGCACGTCGCGCAGAAGTGGATGCCTGCGCCGATGTAATCATCCTCGCCCGGCACGTCCAGCCGCCGGTAGGAAGCGCCAGTTGAAATCAGAATCGCCCGTGAGTGGTAATGCTTGCCGTCCGATGTGTAGACCTCGTGATAACCTTCCTCCATTTCGAGCTTCTCCACATCCACCGCCTGCAGGATCTCCACACCGAAGCGGCGCGCCTGCTGGGTCACGCGTTCCGAGAATTCCTGCCCGCTGATGCCCTCGGGGAAGCCGGGGAAGTTATCGAGCCCAACTGTGATACCTGCCTGCCCGCCCAGACCGGAGCGTTCGATCAGGAGTACCTCCGCGCCTTCGCGCGAAGCATAGATGGAGGCAGTCAGACCCGCCGGACCACCTCCGATGATGATTAGGTCGTAATAGGTCTTTTTGGCTTCAGTCCTCAGCCCCAGCTTTTTCGCCAGTTCGGCGTTGGTCGGCTCGACGAGGAACGATTCATCTTCAAAAACGATCATCGGGATGATGCGCTTGCCGCTATTCTTTTCAAGGACATATGCCTCGGCTGCCATATCCTGTTCGATATCTATCCAGCGATAGGGAATGAACTGCTCGCCGAGGAACTTCTTCGAACGGCGGCAATCGGGGCACCAGTACGCGCCATAGACAGTGACTTTGGGTTCGGTCATCGGATGTTCTCCTCGCTATTTAATTATTGCTATTGACGATGCGGCACGTGCTTTTAATTCCCCCGAGTGAAGAGTTAATTCTTATGTAAGATTTGCTGGGTCACAGGCAAGTTCGCTGGAGTCCATCGTGTTTACAGCAATGGATGCCAGAGCATGGAAAGGGTCAGTGCGCCGATCGCCATAATAACACCCAGCGCTGTAAAAAACACACTGACCTCAATGGTTTTAGTTGTCTGCGCGATGGTGTGGTGAAGGTTCTGGAATACCATCTGAAGTTCCGCGGCGCTGGTCGCCGAGAAGAACTTGCCTCCTGTCATCCCAGCGATCTCCTTCAGGGTTGCCTCGTCTGGTGCGCTTCCAACCCCCCCGCCGCCCGCCTGCGCCTCAAAACCAGGATCAGCCAGGAATTCCGCATCAAAAATAGACCAGCAATCCATGATCGCGCTGTTTGTCGTACCGAACCCGATCGGATAGATGCGCACACCGCGCTCCGCAGCCTGCTGCGCCGCGTCGAGGGGAGAGGGACCGGTATTGCTGGCTCCATCCGTAAGCAGGACGATGATATGGGGCACGTAGGTCTTGTTCGAAAGTTCCGGCTTGAACGGCCGCTCCCGCGCGGGGGTGGAAGCTGGGCTGATCTCTTCGCTCGGCGCGACGTTCTTATCTGCCTCGGCGATTGCATCCAGCGACGTGAGGATGGCGCTGCCGATGGCTGTTTCTGTAGCGGTGGTCAGGTTGATGAGGGTAGTTTCCAGCATATCCAGATCGGTCGTGGGTTCCTGCGCCAGCTCTGCAAAACCGGCAAAGGCAACTACCCCCACCTGGGTACCGATCAGCGGCTGCTGCACAAACGATAACGCGGCTGACCTGGCAGCCTCCATGCGATTCGGATGGACATCTCGCATGCACATGCTTCTCGATATATCGAGGGTCAGGATGATCGTCGTCCGTCCGGAGAGCACGGCTTCAGCAGTAACGGGACGCGCCAGCGCGATGACAAGACTGGCAAGCACTGCCATGAATAGAATGAACGGAAGATGCCTGCGCAATGGGAAAGGTTGAAGGGCTGCGTCCTGGACCAGCACTACGCTCGAATAGCGAGCGGCAAAGCGACATCGCCGCCTGAGAATCCAGATGTAGAGGGCAGCGACCAGAGGGATGCATGCCAGCAAGAGGAGAAAACCGGGCCAGAGCAAGTCCATGACCTACCTCGAATCAGAAGCCAAAAGCCGCCGACCATGCGGAATGGTCCCTTGGCGATTGACGATATGCTGTACGATCTTTCTTTTCCCTCCACAGAGAGTTGTCTTAAACCAGATTTATCTCAGGAACAAGTTTCCCCTTTTGACAGATTTCGCAGCGAAGTCTCTATGCTTACGGCAAGGGGTGCCAGCGCAGCGCCAGGAGCAAAGCGATGATGGCGAGAAGCACCGCAAAGGCAGTGAAGAAGACGCTGATCTCTGTGATCTCGCGCGTCGCGATAACATAGGTGGGCAGGTTCTGAAAGACTTGCTGAAGCTCACCGGCGCTTGTGGCAATATAATATTCTCCACCGGTCATGTCGGCGACCTGCTTCAAGGTCTCTTCATCGATCTCTCTACGGAACCCGCCGCCCCCACCGCCGAACGGCTCACCAAAGCCGCCGCCAAACCCAAATGGGTCCTCATCTCCACAATTCATCGGTGAACTATTCTGCGTTGTCCCAAACCCAATCGTATAAACCCGGATGCCGCGCTCTGCAGCTTGTTCCGCGGCACTGATCGGTAGCGGACCGGCATTGCTCGCCCCATCGGTCAGCAGCACAATGATATGCGGGAGGTACTCACCTTCAGGAGCCACCAATGGGCTCGACGGATCGACAGCCTGACTCAACTCACTGGGTGCCACGCGCTCATCGACTTCGGCGATGGCGTCCAGGGACCGCAGGATCGCGCTTCCGATCGCGGTGCGCCGTGTAGGTGTAAGATTCCTGATCGCGTTCTCCAACAGCCTTTTCTCTGTGGTGGGCGGCTGGATCAGTTCGGCAAAACCTGCAAAGCCAACGACTCCCACCTGCCTTCCAGCCGTATTGCTCTCCACAAAAGCCAGCGCAGCTTCCTTGGCAACCACCAGGCGGTTGGGTGGAATGTCTGTCGAGCACATGCTCCTCGACACATCGATCGCCATAATCACAGTGGCTCGGTTCGAGGGGACCAACACCGTCGCCACAGGACGCCCCAATGCGAAAATCAAACTGGCAAGTGCCAGTAAGAACAGGATGAACGGCAAATGTTTCCGCAGCCAGGACTGTTTCGCCACAGCTTCGCGCACCAGCGAGAGACTCGAATACCGGACTGCGAAACGCCTGCGCCGCCGCAATATCAGAATGTAAACAAGGATAGCCAGCGGAATTAATAACAGCAGCACGAGAAACCCGGGCCACAGTAAACTCATATGGGCTTCCTTTGCGCGCTCGCGTTGATGGAGAGCGCTGAAGTCCAGTGTGGAAATTTCAATCTGAATAACATGGGAATCCGCCCTATGGCAGTGGATGCCAGCGGAATGCCAGGAGCATCGCCAGGATGCCCATCAGCACCGCAAAGGCGGTAAAGAACACACTGATCTCTGTCGTCTCGCGCGTCGCGATGACATAGGTGGGAAGGTTCTGAAAAACGTCCTGCAATTCACTTGCACTTGTGGCAATGTAGTATTTGCCTCCCGTCATTTCTGCGATCTGGGTCAGGGTCTCTTCATCGATCTCCCGGCGGAAACCGCCGCCCCCACCGCCAAAGCCTCCGAATGGCGAGCCAAAGCCAAATATTTCACCATCACCGCAATCCATGGGCGAGGTATTGTGGGTTGTGCCGAAGCCAATGGTGTAGACCCGGATGCCGCGCTCCACGGCTTGCTGTGCAGCACTCAATGGCAGCGGTCCAGCATTGCTCGCCCCATCGGTCAGTAGCACGATGATATGAGGAGAGTAATCTTCAGGCGCTTGTGAAGGATTCGTCGGATTGACTGCGGCGCTCAACTCACTGGGCGCCACCCGATCATCCACTTCGGCAATGGCGTCCAGCGACCGCAGGATCGCGCTCCCGATCGCGGTGCGCCGCGCAGGTGTAAGATTCGAGATGGCATTCTCCAGCCGCCTGAGATCGGTTGTAGGAGGCTGAATCACTTCGGCAAAGCCCCCAAATGCCACAAGTCCCACCTGCCTGCCTGCACTATTATTTCGAACGAATGAGTAGGCTGCATTCTTGGCAACCACCAGGCGGTTGGGAGGGATGTCTGTCGAACACATGCTCAACGAAATATCAACTGCCAGAATGACAGTCGCTTTGTTGGATGGGACCAGCACCGTCGCCACGGGCCGCCCCAGAGCCAAGACAAGACTGGTCAGCGCGAAAAGGAAGAGGATAAATGGCAAATGCTTTCGCAGCCACGACTGTTTCGCCACGGCTTCGCGTACCAGCGAGAGACTCGAATACCGTACTGCAAAACGCCTGCGCCGCCGCAGAATCAAGAGATAGATCACCACCGCCAGTGGGATCAATAAGAAAAGGTATAGAAAACCTGGCCACAACAGGCTCATGTACAAATTCCTCGCGCACTTGCGGTCATGGCACGTGTCCAAACCAGAGGAGGGAAAGCATACCGCCGATCAGGAAAACGATCATGCCGAGACCCGCAAAGATGGAAGTCATTTCCATCTCCTCCGGCTTGATGGAAAGCTTCGGCTCAAGGTCATTATAAATACGACGAAGTTCCTCTTCATTACCGGCGTTGTAATACATGCCGCCGGTCTCCCCGGCAATGAAGCGCAGCATCGGCTCATCGAGGCTGGTATGAATGGTCATCCCCTCGACTTCGATCGTTGCACCTGCCGCGCTGCCAATCCCTACCGTATAGATACGGACGCCCAGGTCCGCGGCAAGTTCAGCAGCCAGCGCGGGGTCGGGGTCCTCGTTGTTCTCTCCGTCTGTCAGCAGCACGATCACTGCCGAGGGATACCAGCCCTGCGGCGCTTCCACAGGGGTCAACTCCTCGCCGGAAAGATTGTTTGTGTTCAAGATCGGAGGGTCACCGGCATCGATCGCTATGGTGTTGAGCGCCACCAGAATTCCGTTCCCGATGGAGGTGCCGCGCCGCGGTACAAGCCGATCGATGGTGGCGAGCGTCTCCTCGCGGTTTGCCGTGGGAGGCTGCACCGAAATGCCGCCATCGCTGAAGACAATCACACCGATCGAAATACCCGACGGCTGATTATTCACGAATTCCTGCGCGGCAGCTTTTGCCGCCTCCATGCGCGTGGGCTTCAGGTCGTCCGCTGCCATGCTGCCGGAAACATCGAAGGTCAACATCACGGTGCCTTCGATCTTCGGCACACTGACGGTTGCCTGCGGGCGCGCCAGGGAGAAAATCAGGATCGTGATCCCCGCCAGGAAAATCATGGCGGGGATATGACGGCGGATGCCAATGCCACTGCCTACTGCATCATGCACGAGTCCCAGGCTGCCGTAGCGCGCCGCGAACCTTTGCCGCCGCGCCTGGAGCCGCAGATACCACAGCACGAGGAGTGGCACCAAAAGCAACATCAACAAAAGGGTGGGCCAGATAAATGACATGGATAAACCTAACGCTTATTTGCGGCGCTGTTTCCGCTGCTGGGCAAAACGCACGATGGCACGCACCAGGTCTTCCTCGGTGGAAAGCGAGAGCGCATCCACACCGGCGCGCTTGAACGATTCACTTAAGGCTGCCTCACGCCGCAGCGCCGCCTCATGGAATCTCTGACGAAACTTACGATCATGTGTATCCACATGGATCTGTTCGCCAGTCTCGGCGTCCTCCATCACTACCACGCCGATATCGGGCAGTTCCACTTCACGCGGGTCCCACAGGCGGATGGCGAGTACTTCATGCCGCTGGTTCAGCAGGCTGAGCGGCTTTTCCCAGCCGGGTTCACTGATGAAATCGGAGATGACAAAGACCAGCGAACGCCGCCGGATCGTATTCAATGCGCTGCGCAAAAATAAAGTGAGGTTGGTAAACGGCGCACGCGGCAGGCGCGGCTGGCTGATCATGTCGTTGATCAGACGCAGCACCTGGATCTTGCCGCCGCGCGCCGGGACCAGATGCTGAGCGCTGCCGTTGAACATCATCGCCCCCACGCGGTTCCCGTGCCGGGTGAGGAGGCGCGCCAGCACCGCCACAAAATCGATCAGCATCGAGCGCTTCTGGTGCTGCAATGCGCCAAAATCTACAGAAGGACTGAGGTCGAGCAGGAACCAGGCAGTCAGCTCGCGATCCTCGGAATACTGCCGAACATACGGCGTATCCATGCGCGCGGTGACGTTCCAATCTATATAACGAATATCATCCTCAGGCTGATATTCACGCAAATCGGCGAAGTCCACACCGAAGCCGTAGAAAAGTGTCCGGTAGTCGCCCTGCAGCAGACCATCCAGCCTGCGGATGACCTGCCAGTCCAGGCGCAGCAGGACGCGTTCAGGCGTTACTGTCGGCGAATCGATTTGTGTGTTCATGCAAAGGCACCACCGGGATTGGAATACGGTCCAGGATCTTTGAAAGAATATCATCCCCGGTCATGTTATCAGACAGCGCTTCATACGAGAGGACGATACGATGGCGCATCACATCGTACGCCATATCCAGCACATCCTGTGGCAGTGCATAGTTCCGTCCGCGCACGAAGGCAAGCGCCCGACCGGTGAGGATCAGGTTGATCGAAGCGCGCGGGCTGGCACCGAACATGATATAGCGGTGAAGATCCTTCAGTCCGACTTCCTGCGGATTACGCGTGGCGCTGACCATGCGTACCGCATATTCCATCAGGGCTGGGTCCACGTAGACACGGTCTGCCTGTTTCTGTAATTCGAGCAATTGCTCGGTGGTCAGCACTTCCTGCACGCTTTGCAACATCCCCGTCATGCGTTCCACGATTACAAACTCTTCCGTCGAGCTTGGGTATCCGATCAGCACTTTCAGCATAAAGCGGTCCACCTGTGCTTCCGGCAGTGCGTACGTACCCTCGGTCTCGATCGGGTTCTGGGTCGCCAGCACGAGGAAGGGATTGGGAACTTTGAACGTCTCGCGCCCGATGGTCACCTGGCGCTCCTGCATCACTTCGAGCAGTGCGCTTTGCACTTTGGCAGGCGCTCGGTTGATCTCGTCTGCGAGCAGGAGGTTCGTAAAAACAGGACCAAGCGATGTGTCGAACTTGCCCGTCTTCTGGTTATAGATGCGCGTCCCCACCAGGTCCGCGGGGACGAGATCGGGCGTGAACTGGATGCGCTTGAACTCTCCGCCGATCGATTCCGCCAGGGTCTTGATCGCCATGGTCTTCGCCAGCCCCGGCACACCTTCCACGAGGATATGACCGCGCGCCAGCAATGCGACCACCATCCGTTCGAGGAGATGGTCCTGTCCGACGATGACCTTCTTTACCTCGTATAAGACTTTTTCCATGGGCGTGCGGTTTTCGGTCTTATTGTTCTGAACCATTCATTCTCTCCTTTTCCTATTATGCTGTCGCGATCTTCTGGAACAAAAATTATACGATCACTAATACGGTGGCGAGCCCCCGCCTCCGCCCGCCGCCACGTTGATCGGCACCGCAAAGCCAATGCCAACAAAGAAACTTTCGTCGGTCGGGTTGATAATGCCGGTAACGATTCCCACCACATGACCAGCGCGATTGAGTAATGGACCTCCCGAGTTGCCCGGATTGACCGCTGCATCCACCTGGATCAATCCTTCAATCGACTGAGCAGTTCCGGGCGGCTGGAATACACGGTCGAAGCCCGAAATCACTCCCGCGCTCATCGAACTGTATAAACCAAACGGGTTGCCCACCACGTACGCCTCATCGCCCACGCGCAGTGCGCCCGGGTTACCGAGCGTGGCTGGCAGAAAAAGCTCCGGCAGCACTTCCGCCTGCAGCACCGCAATATCCTGTTCCGGCTGGGCAGCCGCGATCACAGCGCGAGACTCCGTCCCGTCTGCAAATGTCAACCTGATTTCCGGAGAGTCTGCGACCACATGCAGGCTGGTCAAAATATTGCCAGTGTTGTCAATGATTACACCGGTCCCCAAACCTGTATTCTGCTCACCTGTCTGGCTGACGCCGGATGCCTCGATCCAGACCAGTGAAGGTTGGATGATCTGATAGACCTGCGACGAATAGGCGGGCCGCGGTGTGGCAGATGCCATGGCGCTGGAGATGGCAGCATCCACTTCTGTCTGTGTTAAAGGTTTGGCTCCGGGGAAAAGAAAGTTATAAAGAAAGAGCGCCAGAAGGGCGCCAAGCATGCCTGCAAGGAACGGGTACATTTTTCTCACTCGTTCGCGCAAACGTTCAAATCGGATTCGTAATTTGTCTGTAACCGATAGAGATGGTTCGTTCATAAACATCAATTCTTTATAATTTCTGTAAATCACTAAATGACCGTTAGTATCCCTAAACTAGGGGTGCGGGCGTACGCCCGCACCCCTATTTTCGGGCATTCTTTCAACTTCTGTGATTTATTGAAATTGCATGAACTAGAGGCAATCATTCAGCGAACAGTGGAAAGAACTTCACCAATGACCAACATCAATCTTACAGGCAATTATGGGGCTAATCGATTAGACGATTATGAGAAAAAAATGGAGCAATCGGATGAACGATCGACCTATTAAAAAAAGGACGTAACGACCAGGGAAATACTTACCTGGCGACTCCCATACGCGTGTCCCCCGCTCTGCGATGACTATTTCAGCATTTCCGCTACAGCGCGCAGACCCAGCGAATAGGACCGCCAGCCGAAGCCCGTGATCTTGCCTTTGCATACACCGGAAATCATCGAAACGTGCCTGAACTCCTCGCGCGCATACACATTCGACAGATGCACTTCGACGACGGGAATCTTCATCGCGGCAATCGCGTCCCGCAGGGCAATCGATGTATGCGTGTACCCGCCCGGGTTAAACACGACGCCATCCGCCCAGGTTTGTGCATCCTGCAAGGCATCGATCAATGCACCTTCGTGATTCGACTGAACACACTTTAGCTCGGCACCCAACTCGTTCCCCAGCTCGATCAACCGGGTATTGATGTCCCCTAGCGTCATCGAGCCGTAAATCTCCGGTTCACGGCTGCCAAGCAGATTCAAATTCGGTCCATGCAACACCAGGATCTTCATCACTCCTCCAGCGCCATTTCCAGGTCTGTCACATCCACCAGCTCCACCCTGCCGATCGCGGCTGGTAATGCAAAGCGGATCGCCTTTGCGTTCTTCTTTTTATCCACCCGCATGACGCGCAGGATTTCCTCACGCGGCAACTCTGCAGGAATTTGAACGGGCAACCCTAATCGGGATAAGACTTGAGCAACCGATTTAGCCAAGCCTTTGCCTGCCACCGTTAAACGTTCTGCCAGCCTCGCCTCAGCCACCATCCCGATCGCCACGGCTTCGCCATGACGCAGCTGGAACCCGCTGACGAGTTCCACAGCATGCCCGACGGTATGCCCCAGGTTCAGCGCGGCGCGGAATCCCTTTTCGTACGGATCGTCTTCGATGATCTTTATCTTCACTGCCATGGCACGTCTGACGATTTGCTCGAGATCGTCTTTTATACAATCCAAGCCGCGCGCACATAGATCGAACAACTCGGGGTCAGATATGATGCCGTGCTTCACAACCTCCGCCAGGCCAGAAAGGAACTCCGCTTCGGGGAGTGTCTTCAACATCTGCGGGTCAGCCAGGACAAGTTTTGGCGGATAGAAAGAGCCGATCAAGTTTTTCCCCTGAGGCAGGTCGAACCCGGTCTTGCCTCCCAGCGAGGCGTCGACCATCGAAAGCAACGTTGTGGGCACGCACACCCAGTTGATGCCGCGCATGTACGTCGATGCGGCAAAACCCGTCACATCACCGATCACGCCGCCGCCCAGCGCGATGACCGTGCTCCTGCGATCCAAGCCCGCCTCCAGGAATTCGTGCCATAACCTCTGGACGGTTTCCAAATTCTTATAGGACTCTCCGGCTGGGACAATTATGATCTCCGGTGTAAAACCCGCGTGGCTGAGAGATGCCAGCACCGTCTCCGCGTGGAGTTTCGCGACATTTTCATCTGTTACCACGACCGGGTTTTGAATGCCGCGCGCAGAAAGCAAAACACCAACCTGCTCCAGGCTCTGCACAAGAGCGTCATACTCGCCCATGGCTTTCAGGTGAAACCGACCCAGAAGGCTTTGTATTTGCAAAGCATTTTGTTTGGGTATTTTTCCGTCCACCTGTAATTGCATTTTAAAAGAAGAATAATGCTCTCTGCGCTGGTCCAGCAGGTCAGTCAATTTCTCCTGCAAATCACCAGCCAGCAAAGGACGTTTGCCCGCGTCATTTTTCAGGCGCTCGAGGAGCGTATCCAATCCTGCCGTCAACAGGACGACCGCGCCGTGAGATTCGGCAAGCACACGATTCTCATTACGCAGCAGCGCACCGCCGCCGAGGGCGATCACTTTGTCCTGAGCAGCTGTCACGCTGGAAACGTGACCTACAGTTTCCTTCAATGCAGTAGTTTCCAGATCGCGAAATGTCGGTTCGCCCTGCTGTTTCATAATCTGCGAAATGGACATACCGGCGTTCGATTCGATGAGGCGGTCCAGGTCCACGAATGACATGTTAAGTCTGCGCGCAAGTTCCTTGCCAATCGTAGATTTGCCCGTCCCGGGAGGACCATAGAGAAAAATGTGAGACATCATTATTCCCAGAAGATGTGGGGAGTATTATCCATCTGCAAATCGTCAAGCGTAGCTTTACGCAGGGATTCGAATCGTGGCTTCATCTCTTCGAGTGAATCACCGCCGAGTTTTTCGATGAGAGCGTCCGCGAGGACAAAAGCGACCATTGCCTCGAGAATTGGCACAGCCCGCGGCACCGGGCAGAAATCAGAGCGTTCGTATCGGGTGGGAGATTCGACGCCGCTGGCAAGATCCACTGTTTGTTGTGGCGTCAGTGTGGTGGCAATCGGTTTCATCGCGGCGCGGATGAGAATCGGCTGTCCATTGCTAACTCCGCCTTCCGTGCCGCCAGCGCGATTTGTGTGACGTTCAACCTTTGACTTTTGACCGAGAGTCATTGCGTCATGGGCTTGCGTTCCAGAAAGGCGTGAATTTGCAAACGCATCGCCAACCTCCACGCCCTTGATCGCCTGCACAGACATGACTGCCATGGCAAGCCTGGCTTCGAGGCGTCTGTCCCACTGCATGAAACTCCCAAGCCCAACGGGTACGTTCAACGCAACAATTTCCAGAATGCCGCCAAGCGTATTTTTGCCGTGGATCGTTTTCTCTATCTCGGCACGCATTTGTTGCGCCGCATTTTCAACCGGACAGCGGACATCCGATTCTTCTGCACGCAGAAAGCGTTCTTCGTACGTCATATCGCCAAAATCAGCATCAATCTCGCCGATGGACGAAACATACCCGCCGACTGCAATTCCAAATTGTTCCAGAAATTGTTTGCACACCGCACCCGCGGCAACACGCATGGTCGTCTCACGGGCAGAGGCGCGCTCGAGCGCGGGACGGAGGTCCCTGTACCCGTATTTGACCGCTCCCGTCAGGTCCGCGTGACCTGGGCGCGGCGCGGTCATCGGCTCGATGGCTTTGCCCTTCCATTTCACGTGATCGGCATTCTCGACCAGCAAGGCGACCGGCGCGCCGGTGGTTTCGCCAGCCATCACGCCGCCGAGGATCTGCACGCTATCCTTTTCGATCTTCATTCTTCCGCCAGAGCCATAGCCCTTTTGGCGGCGTGTCAGCTCCTTATTGATAATCTCTGGCAGGAGGGGAAGACCCGCTGGCATACCATCCAGGATGGCAGTTAATGAGGGTCCGTGGGATTCACCGGCAGTGAGAAAACGAAGTGGCATGGAAAATCCAGTAAATAATAATTGGTGAATGTTAATTAATGAGCTGTCTGGTTAACAGCTTCGAACAAGACTTCACGAGGCGGGTTGCAGCCTGTCCAGATTTCAAATGAGAGGGCAGCTTGTTCGATGAGCATACCCAAACCAGTCGTAGCAAAGAGCCCCTGTGCGCGGGCATCTTTGACGAGCCTGGTCTCACGTGGATTGTAGACCAAATCATAGATTGCTGCATGAGGCGGGAGATCCAAACTTTCGGGCCAGGGTGATTGATCGATGTTGGGTGCCATGCCGAGGGGTGTGGTGTTGACGATCAGCGAGAGAATAGAGACTGGAGATTGGAGGTTACGCGCCTGGGCTTCGATATCAGAGAGGCTGTGAACAGTAATTGGTAATTGGTGATTTACAAATGAATCCGCAAGTTGTTGGGCTTGTTCGATGCGGCGCGCGGCAACGGTAACGTTCCAGCCATCGTTGAGTAGAGCATATGCTACTGCACGAGCAGACCCACCAGCTCCCAGAACGATTGCCGATTTTCGATTTTCGATTTTCGATTGTACTTGGTATAAAAATCTCTGCAAATCTGTAAGAAAACCGGATGCATCGGTGTTACCGCCCACAAGATTATTATTCTGCAAATAAGTTGTGTTGACTGCGCCGATAACCTTTGCAGTCGGCGTGAGTTCATCGAGAAATTCCATCACATTTTGTTTATGCGGAATTGTGACGTTGAGTCCATGAAATTCCCCGGAGCGGACACCATTCAGGACATCTTTCAATCCTGTTTTATCATCTGGTTCAACGGGGAGCAATGAATAGCTGCCTCCCAGTTTACAGGCTTGTAGTGCTGCACGATGAATTACGGGCGAGAGGGAATGGTGAAGAGGATAGCCGATTAAGCCCAGTTTGGGCGTTTGAAGCCGTTGCCGTGTCGAAGGGTTGGACGATTGATGATCAGCCACGTAATGAATCCAAAACTTCGAAATAGTTGGGGAACGTCTTTGACACGCAGGAGGGATTCTCGATGACGATTCCTTCGACGCGCAGCCCGATCAATGCAAACGCCATTGCCATGCGGTGATCATTGTAGGTTTGGATCGTTGCAGGCTGAATATCGTCACACGGATAAATCGTCATACCGTCCTCGTGCTCTTCCACGCGGACGCCGAGCCGCGTCAGTTCGGTGCAGGTAGCATGGACACGGTCTGTTTCCTTGAGGCGGGCAGAGGCAATTCCACGGATTCGGGTTGGCGAGGAGGCAAAGGGCGCAATTGCCGCGAGGGTTTGGGCGGTATCAGGAATGTCGCGCATGTCCACATCCACACCCACCAAGTTTCCTGTGCTCGTCACTTCAATGGAGTCGTCTCTTTCTTCAATTGTGCAGCCCATCTCTGTAAGGATATCGAGAAACGCAATGTCACCTTGTTTTGAATTTCGCAAAATATCATCCACGCGGACAGTACCTCCGCAGATGGCGGGTGCAGCGAAGAAGTAGGAGGCGGCAGAAGCGTCAGATTCGATTGGGTACGTGGAGATTGGAGACTGGGGATTAGAGACGG
Source organism: Anaerolineales bacterium (assembly GCA_025938055.1). The sequence goes on from JAICQC010000006.1 coordinate 20,864, forward strand.
GTAATTGGTAAGTAGTAAGTGGGACGGAGAAGAACCTGTAAGCGTCCCGTTGGACTTCCGCCCCGAAGTCGTGCATGTTGCCAATAGTCATGTCCACGTAGGGTTTCGAGTTGAGCTCAGTGGTGACTTCTATTTCGATTGGAGATTGTGCGTACGGTGCGACCATCAACAATGCAGACAAAAACTGGCTGGAAATGTTGCCTGCGATTTTTGTCTTGCCTCCCGGCAACCCTTTTGCAAAAATCTCAACAGGGGGGCAATCATTTTTGGCTTCCAACTCTACCCCCAGTTGATTAAGCGCATCGATCAAATCCTGGATCGGGCGTTCTCTCATCCGTGAGTCACCGTCCAACACATACTCGCCATTTCCCAGCGTCAGAAAGGCAGACAGAAAGCGCGCCGCGGTCCCTGCGTTGCCGATAAACAGTTCCGCCTGTCTGGCAGGGATCCTTCCGCCCAAGCCTGTCACGGTCATCGCGTGGTTGGCTTCATCGAGCTGTATATCAAAGCCCAGGGTTTGCAATGCCTTGGCAAAATAGCACGAGTCATCGGAGAATAATGCATTTGTGAGGTGCGTCGTACCATTTGCCAGTGAGGCAATGAGCAGCGCACGGTTTGTGAGCGACTTTGAACCGGGAACACGGACGGTGGCGTTGAGGGGACGGTTGATGGGGAGGATCTGCATGAGGGGAGTGGTTGGTAATTAGGAATTGGTAATTAGAGATTGGTAAGCAGAACGGGATTGGTTGAGGATCGATTCGAGCTGTAGATAGTTTTCATTTTGAAGAGCAGATTCCACCTGATCGAGGGAATTGCGGAAAGTCTGGAGGGCACTGAGGATATTTTCCCGGTTGGATTGCAGAATCCCCAAGGTCATATGTGAAGGCGTTCCTGCCAGGCGGCTGGTGGATTTGAAACCTGTGCCAACAAAGGAAGAATAGCTTTGCGGCGTGGAGAGGGAAAGCGCAGACGATAACAAAAACGGAAGGTGGCTGGTAGAGGCAAGGATGCGGTCGTGGTCTTCAGCGTCCATCTCAATGAGGCGCGCGCCGATTGCTAAAATGATTTTTTCAACCGCAGATCTTGCACGTTGGGTCGTCCGTTCCATTGCGGTGACGACAAAGGGCGCATCCTGATATAAACCCGCCTCGGCGTTTTCCAGTCCGAGTGTTTCTTTTCCGCAAATGGGGTGCCCGCCAACGGGATCGAAATTTTCAGGCAGGGCAGACATGGCTCGCAGGATGACTTTTTTGGTCGAGCCAAGATCAAGAACAATACATGGTCTTTGTATGAGGGATGGTAATTTCTGGAGAATATCTATGATGGCTGGAACGGGAGTCGCCAGGATAACAAGATCCGCCTGAGCCAATCCCTGGGCGGGAGCGCCTTCAGCCTGGTCAACAATTTGTTTGTCGATAGCCAGCTCAAGCGCCGCAGGATGCGAGTCGATGCCGTAGAGCGTAGCGCACTTCCCTTTCAATGCCAGTGCGAGCGAGCCACCCATCAATCCCAATCCGATGATCGCAACCTTCGAGTTTTGTAGTTGAAATCCATCCTCCATTTGATCTACCACCCCGCGGCGACAGGCTTCTTGATCGGAGCAATACGGCGTCCCATCGCTTCGGCAATTGCCCTGACCTGCTTCACCATTTCTGCAAATGTCTCCGGCTTGAGTGATTGCTTGCCATCAGAAACAGCATGTTTGGGGTCAGGATGTACCTCCACAATGAGTCCATCAGCCCCGGCTGCAATGGCAGCCCGCGCGATCGCCGGGACATAATCCGAGTGACCTGTTGCATGGGAGGGATCGAGAATTACGGGAAGATGCGTAAGATTTTTAAGGACGGGGACAGCGTTGATATCTGTTGTGTTTCGTGTGGTCGTTTCAAAGGTGCGGATGCCGCGCTCGCAAAGCATCACCTGCTTGTTACCACCGGCGAGAATATACTCGGCAGACATGAGCAGTTCTTCGATGGTTGCACTTAGACCGCGCTTGAGCAAAACGCTTTTACGCGTCTCACCAATCGCGCGCAGGAGATTGAAGTTCTGCATATTGCGCGCGCCCACCTGCAAAACATCGACATATTTCACCATCAGGTCCAGCTGCGTCTGCGACATGATCTCGACCACAATGGGCATGCCTGTCAGTTCGCGGGCTTCGGCAAGATATTCGAGCCCTTCCTCACCGAGTCCCTGGAAGGAATAGGGTGATGTGCGCGGTTTGAAGACGCCACCGCGGAGGGCATTCGCGCCCGCCTCACGAACAGCCTGGGCGGTTTCGAGGATCTGCGAACGGGACTCCACCGAGCACGGACCCGCGATCACGACAATGTCATTTCCACCCACGTGAAAGCCGTCAATGGGGAAGATGGAGTTTTCAGGGTGGAACTGTCTCGACGCCAGCTTGAAGGGCTGCGTGATGCGCTTGACCATATCGACTCCATCCAGCACTTCAAAACGTTCGGTGGGTAGATCGTGCGTCTCACCGATCGCGCCGATCAGGGTGGTTTCCACGCCTTGTGAGAGGTGCGCGGCAAGCCCGGCTTCCTTGATCTGATTGATCACGTTTTCAATCTGCTGGGGGGTGGAATTGGGTTTCATAATGATCAACATAATCTCTTTTCCTTTTTCGTTTGGGTTATTGTGCCGCAACCAAGTCGGGTCTTAGTTTTACTGCGTCACGTAAATACACATGCCTGACTTCGGACTGTGGGAGTTCCGTGTTCCAGTGGACGAGTACGCGGATCACACGCGGCAGACTGTCTGGCACGGGGATCTCACGCGCACAAAGCATCGGGACAAGACCCCAGCCCATCTGGCGGGCTGCCTGCGCCGGGAAGGTGGAGACGAGGTCGTCCGTCACAGTGAAGAGAGCGCTGGCAACATCTTCGGGCTGCATTCCCGCATTCTCTTCAAGGATCGCTTCAAGTAACTCGCGTGTTGCCTGAAGGATGAGGTCGGGCTCGTCGCTCGTCACGGTCGTCGCTCCGCGAATTCCACGAATTGTCATTGATCGCTCCTATGTAGTTCTTCCCTTTGCCCCTCTCCTGCCCTAAGAGGAGGTCGGGCAGGAGAGGGGTGAGGAGAGGAAAATAAAAGAGCGAGACCGTGTGGTCTCGCTCTTTCTTGATAGAGATAGGGTTCTCTCTACTTAAGCGCCACCAACGGCAACCGGGTTCCGGAGACCGTAATAAAAGTAGAACGCAAACCAGCGAGTGGACTTAAGCATATTGGTCGCTATTCTATGCCAGTGACTTGAATGCGTCAAGAGGGAGTTTTGATATTTCTGAACTCGCACTGCTTTTCGTTAACATACGCAACACATTCAGGGTGGCAGAAGCCATGCGCTCGGATGAAAAATTTTCGAAGATCCCCTGACGTCCCTGTTGACCCAGTTGCTTGCGCAGCTCTGCATCCCGTAACAGGGTCGCAAGTTTTTCGGCGAGGTCAACGGCATCGTTCGGGCGGTGCAACAAGCCGCCTTGCGTTGCATGGATCCATTCAGGGTAGGCGCCATGATCAGGCTGGACCACCGGCACACCGCTTGCCAATGCTTCAAGGATTGAAATTCCCTTCGGTTCGCGATAGGGAGCGGGAACCGAGAAGACGTCGATCTGCTTGAAGAAATTCAGTTTCTCGGCGCGCTCCAATGTGCCCAGCAGCTTGATGCGATCTTCGAGACCATGATCTTTAATTGTCTTGCGTATGCCATCTATGTATGTTTTGTAGGAGCGGCTGACGTATCCCGCTGCCACCAGTTGCAGATTCGGGAACTCTCCCGAACGATGCAGATGGATGAAGGCGTCCACAAGCAGGTGTAATCCCTTTTCCGGGACGAAGCGGGCGAGAAAGCCAATGGTCAAGGGACGCGGCGTCTCCGGTTCAGCATGCAGGTCGCGATAATCGTTCAAGGCAATGCCGGGCCAGACCACATCGATCTTGGATCGATCCAGCCCAACCCAATTCGAGAACATTTCGCTGTAGTAGGTGCTGATCGCCAGGAAACGATCCACATCTTGGGCGCGCTCACGGATAATACTTAAAGCTTCATCTTGATATGGCTGCGGCATCCCCTCCAGGAAGATATCCTCACCGTGCAACCCACAGGTGATCGGCACTTGGAGCGAACGTTTGAACTCACGCACAACACCGATCAATAGCGCGTTTGTCACGTGGATGACGTCTGGTTGATATGTGTTTTTGATCCACTGTACCAGTTCCTGCAATAGTTCTCGCTGGTTGCCGCCCTCCCCCTTCAGCATGGAAATGGTCAATTCTGCATTCGCCACCGGGTCCACAGCAGAACCAATATCGAAGTGAGGCATGAGGCGCAGGAAGGCCTGTGAACCTGCAACTCGGAATAGAAGATCGCGCCCGAAAAATGGACGCGGGTACTTCTGCATCAAATAGGCTTTGATGCCTCCGTAGAAAATTTGCCGCTCCCCCACACTTTCTTCATCAAGGCGCATCGGTGTGTAGAGGGGGAAGAGGCTGACATCCTCTCCGGCGGCTTTCATCGCCGCGGCAAGCGCATTATCATGCATGCAGCTTCCGCAGTACATGTTCGCCGCGCCGGACGCAATATAGATGATCTTCACGGTTTGATTCCCAGAACAATTTCCACGGGCAGTCCCCACATGGATGAAGTGCTCACCTTCTGAATCTTGAAGCCGCTTTGCTCGATTGCCTGCCGGGCAAAGATGGGGCGGCAATCCGCGTAATCAGGTACGCGCTCGTGGAACCACTCATATATACGGACCGGTACACCTGGCGGATCTGTCTTGGTCATGGACACAACTGCCAGCCTGCCGCCGGGCTTCAGAACCCGGTGACATTCTTGAAGGACACGCGGGATCTCCGGGTTATCGAACAGCTCCAGGGTGAAGCTCATGAACACGCCATCCAGACTGTTTGCCTGCATAAAGTCCAGGTTGGCGGCGTCGCCTAAATGCAGGTCGGCGCGATCATTTAATCCCTCCTGCAGCAAGCGTTCCCGCGCGATGGCAAGCATGCCATCGGATATATCCAGGCCAATCACATGCCCGGCGGGTCCCACAGCTTTTGCAAGTGATACCAGACAATGCCCGGTTCCAAAACCAATTTCCAGAATCCTTTCCCCCGGCTGGGCAGCGAGCTTCTCCAGTCCCCAATCCCGGTACTTTTTCTCTGTGCTGCCTGCAATCATGTCGTACCAGCGGCTCATGCGGTTGTAGCTCGCCCGGGCGGCTTCTTTGGAACGGTTTACTCTCTTTATGGATGCTTCCACGCAAATCATTCCTTTCCAGATGTAATTATATGTCGAATTTCCCTACTCGGAAGAACATCGCCCGATAAAAGACTTTATAATTTCGATAGGTCAGATGTCCGAAGTATTTCCTTAATTAAATACATCCGGCTGACCATCACCAGGACGGTCAGCCGGAAACGATTTAGCAGATCACCTTACCAGACTAGTCATCCGCTCCCCGAGTGGATGGCATGTTGCGTTGCGCCTGGCGCTCCATATTTTCAGCCGCACGCTCCATCTTGGGCTGATTTGCGCGGCCCCGGTTGTACCAACCCTGTACGATCTGACCGGCAGTATCGCGTCCGCCCAGACCAAATGCCAGGCCGGCTGCCAACGCCAGTGCGCCGATAAAGCCCATGAACAGGGTATTGACTAGCTCCTGAGCAATACCGATCTGGTTGACTGCAACGACAATACCGAAAGACCAGACAGCCACGCGCGCAATCGTCGCCAGCAAGTCCGGGTTATCAAACCCTGCCTGCGCTGTAGCACCACGGATCAGGTTGCTCAAAGCGTTCGCTGCCAGACCGGCGATCACGAGCACCACGACCGCGACGACCAGGTTCGGGATCCAAAGCAGGAATTGCTGAAGCACTTCCGAAACGGCCGGGAGGCCCAACGCGTCGAAGGCAACGACCAGTACGATCAAGCGCACAAACCACTTGACAATATTGGCTAGAAGCCCAGAGGGGTCCGTGCGCAAACCCATATTCTGTATAAACCCCTGGAAGCCTGAATTCTGAGCCAATACGTTGAACTTGATCGCGCGCAAGACCGCTGCAACCCCGGCTGCAAGCGCACCCGAGATGAGCCAGCCAATGACAATGATCACCAGGAAGCCAATAATGCGCGGAATGGCTCCTAAAAACAAACTGAGTGCGGTAGCAAGCGACGTCGTAAGCGCTGCTCCCCAAGCATTAATATCCATTTTGTCCTTTCCTTTCAACCTTCTATTCGATAGAATATTACTGGCTCAAGCAAGTTTAGATTTCACCAGATGCCAGATGATGGTTTCACTTACAAATACAGGAGTAATCATCAACGAGTAAGTGTTAACTAACATCTAATTATGTACATGGATGGCATACGGTCAATCAGGGACTTCCCAGTTAAGTAATGAATACCCTACCTTTTCGCTATCCTTCCTCCTGATGCCTGGAATGGAGAAGTTGTTCCGGTCATTCAAGTATAATTACCGGTTCGAGGACCCCCCCATGACCTCCTTTTCCCGCAAAATCGATGAATGGATGAAAGAAGCCGAAGATCGACCCGAATCAGCGGTGACGATCGTGAAGCTGGTCGCCAACCGTCTGCGTGAGCTGACGGAGCGCAGCGAAGAGTTGCTGGCGGAAAATATCGCCTTGCAGGACGGCACGCGCGTGGAGGAGTATCAGAAGCGCATCGCCCACCTGGAATATCAACTGGACCTGCTCAAGCGCCGCTTCGGTGGCGATGAATCTCTGCTGGCAGATCTCCCCACAGCCTCCGTGGAAGCCGCAACCCGTAGCCTGCTGGTCTACAACAACTATGGTCGCGTTCTGCGCCTCGAGCTCGATTCGGATGCGCCCGCATTAGGGCGCATTGCCGACGAAACACTCGCAAGCAGTGAACAGCCGCGTCTGCTGACTGTCCCCTCGAATGAGGAGGTGATGCTGCTTTTCACCTCGGGGCGTGTCAGCACCTGTGCAGCGAGCAGCCTCGCAGCAGTTGAATGCGGCGGCGAATGGACATGGGAAGCAGCCGCGCTGCCGGACGAGCCCCGCGCAGGAGAGTTCCTGGTTTGCATCATGCCGATCTCACGCCTGCCGCTTTCGGATTTCTTTCTTCAGGTCAGCCGGCGCGGCTGCGTGAAGAAGACGATGACCTCCATGGCGCAGTCCATCCTTGGCAATCACTATCTCGGCAAGGGCGCCTTGCAAAAGATGGACCAGCCTTTTGACACGACCCTTTGCCAGAAGAAGGATCTCTTTGCTTTCGTTACCATCGAAGGGAAATTGCTCGGGCTGGAGGTGGATGAGCTCTCATACAGCGCGGAGGACCGCATCAGGCTGACCGCCAGCGATTACGTCATCGCGTCATTCGTGCCGCGCCCCGATGAGTCGATGTTATTCGTGACACAGACCGGGAAGGTTATCCGTCGCGAATACGAAAGCCTCGAGCTCTCCAAATCGCCCCTGGCAAAGGGGCAGGCACTCATCCCACCCTCGCGGCTCGAACAGGGAGTCCGCTTTATCGGCGCGGCGTCGGTCCGGGAAACAGATCGGATCGTGGCGCTGGACTCAAAGGGAACTCTCACTGTCCATTTAGCGGAATCAATTATGGGCGCCGGGTCGATCGAAGCCGGAGGCTTAATCCTGTCTGTGGGCGTGATTCCAGCGGAGGCAAGCGCATGAGCCTCAAAGTCGGCATTGACTTTGGGACGTCGAACTCAGGGGTCGCGGTCTATGATGGTCAGCGAGTCGAGTTGCTTCCCGTTGACCCCAGGAACGTTCTGCCTGAGGTCATCAAGACGGTTTTGTACATCACACGTGATTACCGAGCCTCGATCGGGCAGGAGGCGGTGGAGCATTATTACCGCGATAATGTCAATCGCCAGCGGCGTTACGTCAAACAGTGGGCAGGTGAGATCGATGTGTACGGCGCAGATATGCACTATGTGCGCGATGTCTTCGTCTATGTGGATGAGCTCAAGCCGGGGCGTTTGCTGCAATACCTCAAGACCGCCCTGCGCAAAGAGAACTATGAGGGAACACAAATCTTCGAACGCTATTACTCGGTGGGCGACCTGGCAAAGACCTATTTGAGTCTGTTAAAGCAGCGCGCGGAAGACGTGCTTGGAGAACCCATCGAGGCGGTGACCCTGGGGCGACCTGTGAAGTTTTCTGAGTATCCCGAGCAAGACCAGAAGGCACAGGAAACTCTGCGACATGCCGCGCACGAAGCAGGTTTCAAGGAAGTGGATTTTGAGCTCGAGCCTATCGCTGCCGCGCTGGATTATGAACAGTCCATCAGCAAGCCGCAGAACGTGGTCATCTTTGACTTCGGCGGCGGCACGCTCGACATCGCTGTGATGCGGTTGGGTGATCCGAGCAAACGGGAGGTCTATGCCAGTGGCGGCGTGGACATCGCAGGCAGTGACTTCGACCGCGCCATCATCGAGAAGCGTATGCTCACGCATTTTGGTTTTGGGCACGTCAGTCATCAGCCGGAAATCATGGAAATGATCCATGCCATCCCCGATTGGATGGCGCTGCCCGAACTGGGCACACCCATCAATAAGAACATTTTAGAGAAAGCCATTCACGCAGGGACGGCTCCCATCCAGTTGAAAGCGCTGCAGGGACTCATCTACAATGACCTGGCATTCACGTTTTACAACCGCGTGGAAGCAGGGAAGATCGCGCTATCCAGGGATGGAGCAACCATCATCAGCCTTGAGGACAAAGATATTTCGCTGTGGGAGTTATATACACGCCACCAGTTTGAGACAGATATTTATCAATATTTGATCGATGTGGAAAAAGTGTTGTTGGAGACGATTGCCAAATCGGGGCTAGAACCCGGCGAGATCGACGCGGTGGTGAAGACAGGTGGGTCGTCCAGTATCCCTCTGTTCACGGAAATGCTTACACGAATCTTTGGAGTGGAGAAGGTGAAAGCATCCAACGCCTTTACGAGTGTGGTCGCTGGGTTGGCAATTAAGGCAAAAACGCCTTGGTGATTGAGTAAGGCAAGTGAGTGTTCGTCTCGCCCGTATCGAAATCACTAGTTAACAAAAATACTTTTACTTATTGGTGGTCTCGATACGGTGGACGAGCACCACCTACTCGATTACCGATGCCTTTTATGACTATGTTAGAATCCGCATAATGCGAAGGAGTTTATTATGAAACCTGGTGACTATATCGGTTTGTATATTGACAATGTACTGATACACACAGGTGTTCTGAAGGATCTGGGTCTGATGGAAAGTGGGCGAAAAGTCTATCAGGTACTGCTAGTAAAGAATCTGTTTCAACGCAATTTTCCCGAAATTCACTTTGATGCTGACATTCGACCCGTCGCCTGGGAACAGGTGCAAGAGGAAATTAAACGGCTCAAAATTAAACTGCAGAAAAGCCTGGAAAAAATGGAGGGCGAGCATGTCCAAGAGCTCATCACCGAACAGGAAGTCCATAACATCATTGGATGAATACAATCGCCTGGACGACCTGTACCGTGAAGCCTTTGACCGTGTTCAGTCTGGTGGAACAGGAGCAGGTTATAGCGGCATTCACTACGAGGTGATGAACGAAATCCGAAGATATGGGCTGGCTGTAAATAGCCGTGACGAGGCAATTCAATTGCTCAAGCAGCTATTAACAGAGTATGAAACCACACAACTGGGCTCAAAAACTGAACAATCCGATGAAGAATATTTGAGCAGGTTCGATGACATTGAATACTAGATAAAAATCCTCGAATAATGACAAACACCCATCATCTGGGTGTTTTTTGTGGCTCCACGGTCAAGGTGTGTTGATGCTCCAAAAACCTGAAATCCCTGACGAACTTATTATTTCCCATTTGCAGGATGAATACAACGTACGCGTCGCCGAACTGACCTTCCTGCCTCTCGGCGCGGACCTGGGGACTGCCGTCTATCGCGTTCGCACGAATGATGGAGCCGCTTACTTCTTGAAATTGAGAAAAAGATTCAGTGAGATCACTGTCACCGTTCCACTTTTTCTCAAGTCACAGGGGATACAGGAAATCATTGCTCCTTTTGAGACAAAGTCGAAGCAAGGCTGGGCGGATTTCGGCGAGTACAAGCTGACCCTGTATCCCTTCATCGAAGGCAAAGATGGATTTGAGAGGGAATTAACGGACAACCACCGAAGAATTCTCGGTACAGCGCTTAAGGGGATTCACTCTGCGCAGGTCCCGCCAGAACTCAGCAGGCTCATTCCGCAAGAGACTTTTGCCCCACGATGGCGAGAGCTGCTACGATCATTTCAGGAGCAGGTTGAGAATACTTCTTACGAAGATCCGACTGCCGCGAAGGTAGCCGAGTTCATGAAATCCAGGCGAGATGAAATCACTCGTCTCATCAAGCGCACAACGGAACTTGCTTTAGAACTCCAATCCAAAGCTCTGGAACGGGTCTTGTGTCATACAGATATTCACGGGGGCAATATTCTGATTAGTACCCCTACGGGCGGGCAGCTCGCGAAGCACCCTGGCGGGGTGCCCGTTCTCTACATTGTTGATTGGGACAATCCCCTCCTTGCGCCGAAAGAACGCGACTTGATGTTCATCGGCGGCGGGATCGATAATATCTGGAAAAGCGAACGGGATGAAGCCGTTTTCTATGAGGGCTATGGCAAAACCGAGATAGACCTGAAAGCCCTGACGTATTATCGCTACGAACGAGTGATCGAGGATCTGGCTGTGACTTGCGAGCAACTGTTATGGAGCAACGAAGGCGGCGCAGACCGGGAACGGTCCTTTGGGTGGTTTACTGGTAATTTCGAGCCGGGCAGCACGATTGCAATTGCAGAGAAAACGGATAAATTGATGAACAATTAAGGATAGATGGCATGAGCGCGCCAGTAAATTGAGATTCTTTCATGACTATAATTCCGCAATGCATTAATTATGCTTATTCCAGTAAAGGGTTCTGTAAAATATAAGCTTCGCCTGGCATAACAATAAGGGAGATTTGAAATGGCAGACAAAACAACAATAGATATCGTGTGGGACAGTGGCGGTAGAATTAGTCATAGCATTTCAGGAAAAACCTATCCGCCACCAAGGGACAATCAGAAGCTATACGTATTATTTCCTGGTGCGGTGTTCCTCCTCGCACATCAACTTGGCTCGATGAAACCTTCGCATGGACTCATCATATCTGGTATGGTAAAGGATACTTTTTGATACTAAATATGTTTTAGTACCTGTAAATTCCGCGTTGAAAGGTGCAGCAATTGATTTTATCTATGGTGAGAATTCCATCAAGGTACTGGTTCACCCCAAACATGGCATATTTGCAAATAGTGATAGTGTCGAAGAAGGCATGCGACAACTAATAAACAACCACATACATTATGTATATACTCAGTTGGATGAATATGCTCAGTTGTTGCTCATAACATTTGTATGTCTTGCTCTCACGGTGTACTTTGATTTTTTAGAGGAGCAATTGAAATCTAATGCTATCGGCAAAAGCAATGATGTTTGGTCTATATCTTTTCCACTGATGTCAGGAAAACTGATAGCGTGGCTTTCACAGAAATTTTATATCCCTCCATACGGATCAAATGCCCAAAACGAACAATTTAGGCAAGCACAACTTGCGTTTCATGAAGAACATAAACCTGTACTAGAACGTCAGCGGAAATCATTGTTAACTGCAATGGGACTCAACTGATTTTTAGGCTCAGGTTCATCTTCACCAAAATAGAAGCAAACCTTGTAAAGCAGCTAGATGCCAGCATTAGATGCGGTAAGCCGTCCGTAACAGCAAAGAGCATGAAGCCACAAACAAAAGCCCAGCCTTTATGGCTGGGCTCTATTCTCATCTCGCACTTACCAATAACTCGATAGCGAACGGAATGCCATGCATTGCTTCCTGCCCCCTGCGCATGTCCTTTTATCTATTCCACTACTGCAGAAACATCAACCCTAGTCCCAATAAAAGCAAACTAATAGACAGAGCTAGCAATACAGCAGTAATGCTCCCTTTGTGTTTTGGAAAACGCCGTTCGAGCAGTTTTACGATATGCATGGTGGACCTCCTTTGGTTTAGACAAGTATACCAGCCCGCAGGAGAATTATGAGTAAATGATGAGAATGCTCTCTCCCTGTCATTTTAGCACTTTCCTGTGCGACGTATTTATAGAACGGCAAAACTAACCGAAAATCTATACAATAGGAGCACAAAATGAGAAGAATAATTGTTTCAGAATCGGTCGCAGTTGATGGCGTCTTTGACGCGGAAACGATGGGACAGTGGGCAACCCCCTACTACAGTGAGGAGCGCGACGATATTGTTCGAGAGCTTGTCCTGGGGTCAGATGCCCTCCTTCTTGGACGGACGACCTACGATATACAGGCATGGTACTGGCCGAATCAGAAGGGGGATAAATACGGAATCGCGAATCACAAGAACAGTATGCCCAAGTACGTCGTCACGTCCAGGCCGCTCCAAGCGCAGTGGAATAACTCGACGGTCATTCAGAAGGATGTCGTGGAAGAGATTTCCAGGCTGAAACAACATCCCGGCAAGGACATTCTGATCGAGGGGAGCGCGACTCTCGTCAAGTCACTGGCGCAAGCTGGTTTGATCGACGAGTATCAATTCCTTGTTCATCCCGCTTTCGCGGGGAGTGGAAAGCGCTTTTTCAAAGAAGGAGAGGACCTCACCAGGTTGAATCTCCTCGAGAGCAAGCCCATCAGTTCAGGAGTTGTACTGCTCAGGTACGAGCTGGTAAAGTGATTCTCGAGTGCCACGAACTTTGAAAAGGGCATGATCGGTTTGTATACTAAACTTCTTTATGCTGATATGAGAAACTTACCATGACAGACATTGAATATTTACTTCGTTCTGCAACAGCCGCGGATGCTGCGAACGTGACTGCACTCGTCAACGCCGCGTATGGGCACTATGAACAGCGAATTGGGATGGTTCCTCGCCCGATGACCGAAGATTACGCAGAAGTCATTAAGAACTATCGAGTTACTATTGCTGAGAGCAACCAAACTATTGTGGGAGTCATAGTCCTGACCGTGACCGACGAAGGATTCCTGATTGACAATGTCGCTGTCGATCCTTCCTATCGCGGGAAGGGGATTGGCAAGGCGCTCCTGGCGTTTGCGGAAGCCGAAGCCCGGCGTGCAGGCTTCGATTCCATTTATCTATACACGCACGAGAAGATGACAGAAAACCTTGCACTGTATGCAAAGATTGGATATGCCGAGTACGATCGTCGCTCCCAAGGTGACTTTTCTCTCGTCTATATGAAGAAACCGCTTCTGTGAGCGCGTTGTTTATCCCGGTTCAAATAGAGCTGCGCACATTCTTATTGCTGGAGTAAGAATATGAAGAATCAACTTTGGCAAGTCTTTAACCTGCTTTCTCGCTACCCATCATTTGGTCGACTTTGGATTGGCAGATTGATATCGCTGTTTGGTGACGCCTTCACTCTGATCGCGCTGCCCTGGTTTGTGTTACAGGTCACGGGGTCAGGGACGGCAACAGCCGGCATTCTCCTTACCCTGCAGCTCCCTGCTATTCTCA
>JAICQC010000432.1 GCA_025938055.1 Anaerolineales bacterium
CTCGTGCCCGGTGTAAAAGCATGAGGTTTTTTCCTTATTCAAAAGGAGTATGTTCCTTCCATTGTATGGAATACCAAGAATCAAATGACAAGCTGATCCGTTTATTGCTGGCGCGGCTGGAACGTATCTCGGTCGATTCGTATTGGGCGCATCGTGCCAGTGGCGTGCGAGGCGCGCTGGTCAAATTATTGTCTCGAATGGAAACGGGAGAACCAATCGATCCCGAATCCCTGCAGGCAAATCTTGTGGTCGGTTTCGAGATTTTAGAGCGAGCCGCTGAAGAGTATTGATCCATTCATGTATACACAAGAATCAAAACAGGAGTATCGATCAGATACTCCTGTTTGCTATTAGAGGGAGGAAGCCTGCTTCCTATTTGGTATGTTCATCATCCGCCTGATGGGGGTGGGAATGTGATATGCCATTCGATTTACCCGAGTTGTTGAAGACCTGGGCTGCTGCCACTTCCCGCCTCCTTGCAAATGCACTTACAAGAACCAGCCCCATGATCAGCAGAACGGCAATCCCGGAGGCAATCAGCACCGGGAACAGCCAACTGGGTGTTACCAGAGTGGAAGGCACAGATGATGAGGAGGGGAAAGGCGTCGTGGCCAAAGCCTGATCTGAAGGCACCAGTGTGCCTACCGCAGAAAATGAGGCGGAAGCATTTGCTGTCGCGATTTGGGTCCCATTCGTAATGGCAAATACTCCGGTCAACTGACTGCGCAACGCACTTTGCAGCAGCGCGTTCCCAGCCATGACCAACCCATCATCCGTATTCCCAGCCAGCACCAGAATCTGCTTCTCGATATTGAATGGAGAAATCATCAGCTCCAGGTACCCCACACTCATCCCACTGGGGATGCGATAGACTATCTGCATATTGCTCTCCGTTGCTGTATCATTTTCGACGTCGAAGGGAGCCGGTAACTGGTCGTTGATCTGCGATAGAAAAGGAACGGTGCTTGCCCTGCCGATGACGATCAAAGATTTCTCATCCAGGACGGGTTGAGGCACTTCATCCGCGTAGACCACTTCCAGGTTGGAGATCAAGGGGTTGGCTGACCTGCCCAAATCATACGCCACCTGCCCGGCAATCTTCCACGTGGAAGGATTCGCCTCCGGCAGGACAAACGCCACATCACCCAGCTCGCTGTGGGTCATAAAGAGATCAGGGTAGAACTTCAGATCCAACAGCCAGGGGCTGACGGCGTTTGTGTCTGTTGTGGCAGGTAAGTGTAGGCTCGATTGATCGGAAATCGTCAGCCAGGGATTGGAAAAGCCTGTTGAATCGCAAGACGTGACAGCAAACAGCCTTGCAGTGACAGTCAACCGGTTTTCCCCGAATCGCAGTAAGCCAGGGGGAATCGTGATCTGCAAGGTTGCAAGCTGTTCCGATTCCTCTGAAAACGCAGTGCTGGCAATGACCTGATCGTTCAACTCAACGCTAAAGGAAGAAAGACCATAGTCAAGCAAGCCAGAGTGGTAATAGATTAAGTCAATCGTCGAGTCTTTCGAATTCAACTGTTCTTTCGATGCATTAAACAGATACTGCAAGCTGTTCAGACCAATCCCGCTGATCGTTTCGGTCCTGTATCCCAGGCTCTGCAAGGTAAAATCCTCGACCACAGGCAATGATCTGGAAAGCAATTGCACGTCTGCCACATAGGCAAGTGCAGGGTTTTCGTAAATCAGAACCCTGCCAGAGCTAACCGCCTGTGCTGCTTTGTTCACAGCCTCTGTAGAGTTCCCGCCTACAAACAGAACCGCCTTACTTTCATTCCAGGGTGAGATCGCTAGCTCAAGCACGCCATCTGTTTCCGATTCGGGCGGCAGATTGGCAAACTGGTTGTTTTCTACGGCGAGGGGGAAACTGACTGCACTAAGCAGCTCAAACTGTTCGGGCCTGCCAACGAAGATCAAATTGCTATCGGCAAGAATGGCCTCTGTCAGTTCGCCAGCAGTCGCCAATCCGACATCGAATGTTTCATCGACTAAGGATCCAAACCCGGACATCACATTGATGGCAGCCTGCAATTCTTTCACATCTGGCTCATCTGGAACAACGACGAGCGTTCTGTCCGGAAGGAGCGCGTTCCGTAAATGAAATGGAGAAGGCAGGCGCGAAAGATCCAGATCCGGTGAAGAAACCTCAAACGGCAGCCGGAAAGTGGAGGTTTCTTTTATGACAACGAGAGCTCGAATATTATAAAGACAACTAAACTGTGCGTTGAGCGAGATGGTTAATTGGTGACGTCCATCCTGACGCACTGCTGTCAGCGATTCGGCTGGCAGGGAAAGCGTCATTGTCTGCGGCCCTAAGGCACTCAGGTCAATAGTGCTCACCAATGTATCGTTAAAAGTTACCGACAATGTCCCGCCGTAAGGATTTTGCTCGGTTCCTATGAGACCGACATCTGCCCCCGTCAAAGTTACCTCATAATCTAGATGCACCTCTCCATTCGGTACGAGCCGCCAGTTTGCCGGAATGCTGAAAAGGACTCTAGTAGAGTCAAAGGGGCTTACAAGGCTTGTCTCTTGAAATCCCAATTCGCCAAAGCTCACAACTGCTTCGTTTTCTCCTACCTGGGTCAAAACATTTTGTTCCGTAATCTTCGGCTCATTCCAGGCGCGCACATCAACGGCATTTCCAGACAGCAATCCAATCAAAATTAAGATGGCTATGAATTTCATTTTCATCGCAGAACATCCTTCACTTAAACGCTAAAGATACACTCTACCAGACCTAGCCAAATGGCCGTACTTTATATAGATATACTTTTCCATCAGATTGCATGGCAACGTCCAGAGCTTTTTCGGCCTGCTCAATCACCAATGCCAGAGATTCACCGCCCTGACGGTCCGCCAGCCCAATCCTCAGATCGAGCAGTACCGCAGATTCTTCATCTGTATCGAGGGAAAAGGGCTGATCCAGTACATCTCGAATTCGCATCATTCGCCCTTCTGCCGATGCTCCATCCGTGGACGGCAGGAAAATGGCAAACTGCAGGTTGGACCACCGCCCTACAATATCATTGCCGCGAAGTTGATACTTAAGAGTCTCTGCCACGTGACGCATGATCTTGTTGATATATGCCTGTGGCAGCGAGTCATAAAAGTCTTGGATTCCATTCAAATGGATAATTCCAAACGTCAGGATGCTATCCGGCTGACTGCTGAGCTCTTGGCGTATACTTCTTTCAAAAGAAGGCCGGGTGTAAGCAAGCGACTCGTAATCGATTTTGTTGCGTTCCCCCAACCGGTCGAGCGTGGACGATAACTGGTCCCGGAAAATCGCGAGCCCGATTCCTGCAACAGTACCTACTAGAAGGGCAAGCCCTGCGTTTTGAATCGGTTTGGGCTCGATGGGCTCGCTAGGAACAACCGCCTGGTCGAGGAATTCAATGTTGTAGATGACGTAGAGATTTTGAATAAAATCGATGGCGTTCTGACCGATTGAATTTGCCAGGATGGCAGCCACCTCGGGGTCTGGTCCTCTTACACTGAAGCGGATAATGTTTGCCTCGGGCAAGACGGTCACCAGCGTTTGATAATTATTGAACTGTGCCGGGTCTGCTCCCAATAAACTCATCGTCCCATTGATAATCTCTCGGCTGTTCAAGACTTCAGCATAGGTGGAAACGATCGATCGCCTATCCAGTGCTTCCAGACTGTTAATCAGGTCTCCGCTTGCTATGTTTTGGATGTCCGGACTTACGATAAAACGTGCGAAAGCTTCATAGGTCGGCTGTGTCAAATAATACGAATATACGAGAGATAAGTTGACAGCAACCAGCGCAGCAATCAGGATCAACCACCACCCCCTCTTGATAATCCTCATATAAAATCTCATTTCCATACGGAATTCTCCAACCGAACGTTGAGTGAAATTATCCTTGCATTTTCAATTTTAATCAGTATACCATTGGGTGGGATGAAACATTGAGTGCCCTAAATGGGCTATTGCGAAGCGGGCCGATGAGGCGGGACA
>JAICQC010000021.1 GCA_025938055.1 Anaerolineales bacterium
CCGCCTGCAGACCGATTACGTGGATATCCTCCTGCTGCACAACCCACCACGAGAACTGATGGACGGGCGAGCCACCCCGGAACTCTATGAGGAACTGGAACGGCTCAAAACCGAGGGCAAGATCCGTGAATACGGCGTTTCACTTGACTGGCGCGAGGAAGTAGAGCTGGTTATTGATACGACAAAGAGCAAGGCGCAGGAAGTATTCTTCAACGCCTTATATCAGGAGCCACTGCCCGCCTTCCAGAAAGCATACGATAACGGCATAGGGTTGATCATCAAGGTCCCGCTCGATTCCGGCTGGCTCTCTGGGCGCTACCGCGGCAACCACCGCTTCGACGATGTGCGCAAACGCTGGCTCCCAGAGGTGCTTGCCCGTCGCAGCGACCTCGTCGAAAAATTCGCCGCGCTCGTACCCGAAGGAACTTCCATGGCACATGCCGCGCTGCAATTCTGCCTGGCACAGCCACAGGTTTCGACCGTGATCCCTGGCGCGAAGACGGTGGAACAAGCGCTGGATAACTTTGCCGCCGCAGACAAACAGCTCAGCCCCGAGGTCGTTCAATCCATGTATGATTTGTGGGAGCGTGAGATCCAGGCAGATCCGTTGCCGTGGTAGACAACAGAAACCGCCGCTTCCATTCAGCGGCGGTTTTGATATAAGAATCTATTCTTACAACAAAAAATCGCCATCGTTCAACAACCCATCGAAGATTGCTTCCATTGCCTTTGAATTCTCCGGCAGCAATGTATTCAACTCGAACGATTTCAGCCGAGTCTGCGTCGTACGGACGGATGGCTCGAGGTAATCGTCAAATGGCAGCGAGGTGCGGAATAACTGATAATATAAAAATCTTCGTGCATTGCGCTTGAAATCAGACGGAACATCGATCATTTCCGCCTGCAGGAACTCTTTCATCTTTTCTCTTACCTCTTCCACGGTCGGCGGGAAGAACACGGTAGGGTATTGTGTAAAGCGCGCCTTGCCCGCGCACAATACCGCCGCGCCTATAATCGACGCCTCCAGCCCGATCGTCGAATTGTAGATCATGACGAACTTCGACCTCTGAATCAGCTCGTACGAACTGAGCGTCTCATTCGGAGGGATAAAGACCACGTTCGGCTCCCGGTCAGCCTCGGTCGCTTGGACCCAGCCGGCAACGGTCTCGCGGCTGGCTTTACGGACGCGCAGCTCATCGGGGTGAGCACGAATGATGAATAACGTTTCGGGATGCTCGCGGATGACCTCCAGCACCATGTCGAGCCAGTCGAACATGTCTTCAAATACCGTGTTGGCGTGCGGCTGGCTGGTATCGAAAATAACGTTGGTAAAGATCGGTACGATTTGCTTGAAACCCGCAGCTTTTTGCAGGAAGGACTCGTCGAGTCCTTTCATGCCTGCCCAGAACTTGATGCCCGCCATGCTGAAGTCGCCCTGGAAGCGCTTGGCGAGGTAGGCATCTAGTTTTGCGTTTTGCTCATCGTTCAACTCAAAATCATCCGGGATGTGGATCGGGTACGCGGTCGCTTCGCCCTCGGTGAAGTAGGCGGAGGCGGGCTGCAAGCCCACTTCATGTGTGATCACACGGATGCCACGTTTCCGGGCGAGGTAGCGCGCCGTCGCTTCCGGGTAGAACTGCCCATTGAACACGACCACAGCGCGCGGGTTGGTTTCATTCAGAAGTTTTGAGAACTTCTCCGCGACGTTCCAGGCGGAGAGAATATATTCGCGCAGAAGATACCGCGTCGGTTCGTCATCGTTCAGATGATGGATGCGCAGGATCCAGCGCAAGCCGGGTAGGCACAATGGACCGAGGGGAATGTTCTGCCAGCTAAAAGTCATCAGGTCTTTTAATGAAAGGTGTTCAACTGCTTTTGCAAGCTGAGTATCTCGCCCAAACTCAAACCACCTAACCTGTGACCTTTGACCTTCAACATTTGACAATACACCCGCATACAGTGTTTTCGATTGATAAATGCACGATCTACACGGCGGCAGCTTGCGGACCTCATCGCGATTGGTCCCGAGCACGCAGTGACTCATACCCGAGTGGCAGGCAAAGTAGACGACCGGAATCCCTTTCAGCCGCAATGCCCACGAAGCCAGCAGATGGAACCCGCTGTTCCACGAAAGATCGTCAATTCCCGTGGAGGCTTTGAAAAACACGATAGGCGCGCCCGAAGGTGGGGGCGATTGACGAGCAACGCGTTGTGCAACGCGTGCAATCTTGAAGTTATTCAGTCTGCGAACCAGCCCTCGTTTGATGCGCTGGGTGAGGAAATCTTTTATCCTACCAATCATTATCTTTCTCGTATCCCAGCCTCACCAGCAGGTCGCCTGTCACATCCTTGAACAGATTCTTGTGTTCTTCGGTGAAATGTTCACGCCAGCCGCCCGTTTTCCCGGAGCGGAAGGTATGGCTCTTCTTCGGCTGGATCGACTCTGCCAGAACCGACAGCGTCATCTCACGCGGCGTGGGGATTTTATAGCCTGTGCTTTCGACCTCGTCGAGCATCGCTTCCAGAGTGGCAGCGCGGTTGTGAATCAGGTCCTCAAAGCGGATACACATGACATGTGGCTGTTCCAGCCATTCGAACACGCTCGCGTAACGATGCTTCACGCTGACCATATAGAGTCCATCGCGGTCGATGCCGGTGATGGCAATCTTAAGCCTCTCGCCAAAATCAGGCAGAGATTTATAGTATTCATGCATCCCATGTTCTTCCTGCATATCGGTCGCGAAGAAAACCTGGGAAACCAGCATGTCGCGCGGGTCGCGGTACACGAAGTAATTCACGCGATCGGGCTTGCACAGGAACGCGACATTCTCCGGCGAAGCCTCCACATATCCCCAGCCGATCACCCCCCGAGGTATGCGCAGCAAATCTCGAAGGATCTTATCCGTGCTGCGGCGTTCGCCATTTTTCTTGATCGTCCGAACGGGGTCCGCGGCGACATACCGGTAAGGCATGATGCGCGTGAAGCCGTTCACGATTTGCAGCAGCAGGTGCGATCCGCTCTTGGGCTTGGAGTTGCCAAAGATGGGCGGCGCCTCGTCGAAGGATAATCGCTTCCAGCGTGCAGCAGCCTGCAAGGTTTTCCCTGCAGGGCGAATGGCGCGACGGATGGTTCTCGGCAATTTCATAAATCACTTATGGGGGTGAGGCGCGTCCGGCTTTCCTACTCCTCACCATTCACACGGCGGAGTCGCTTCATCGAACCCTTCTCGGATTCATATATCCTTTTCACGCCGTCTCCCAGTGCCGCCTCGGATACGCGGATGTATTTGACCAGGCGCTCGAAGCCGCCTGGTTCTACCGAGGCTGCCTGGTCGCTGCCCCACATGGCGCGGTCGAGGGTGAGATGCCTCTCCACGATGCACGCGCCCAGCGCGACCGCAACCGCCGAAG
Source organism: Anaerolineales bacterium (assembly GCA_025938055.1). The sequence goes on from JAICQC010000021.1 coordinate 3,412, forward strand.
GAACCAGCCCAACTTCGTGACCAGAGTATCCGACGGGGATGGTTGGGAATTCCCGACGCAGCGTCTCCACCATCTTGAGGTTGAGCTCCTCCGGTTCACAGGGATAGGTACTGGTGCAATGCATCAATAGCAGATCTTCCTCACCGGCGATCTCCACACCCTGTTTGATCTGCTCCATAGTAGACATGCCAGATGACAGAATTAAAGGCTTACCCGTGGCACGGGCTTTGCGGATCAAGCCAAAATCCGTAAGAGAGGCGGAGGGGATCTTATAGGCTGGCGTGTCGAATTTCTCCATGAAATCCACTGAGGGTTGATCCCAGACCGAGACCATCCATGCGATTCCCTTCTCCCTGCAGTATCTGTCAACTTCACGATATTGTTCTTCGTTGAACTCCACTTTATAGCGATAGTCCAGATACGTGATATAGCCCCAGGGAGTTTCACGCATTTGTTTCTGTTGTTCAAGAGGCGTGGCGATGTCAGGTGTGCGCTTCTGGAACTTGACGGCATCCACACCGGCATGCACAGCCGCGTCGATCAGCTGCTTTGCAATGCCAATATCGCCGTTGTGATTGATGCCGATCTCCGCGATGATGTAGGCAGGATGACCATCCCCCACCATGCGACTTCCGATCTTTATTTCACGAGACATTTTTTCTCCATTCTGATTTCAATGATGATAGGTAATTATGGCAGCGATAAATCCGTGACTTCGACGAAGTCAAAGGGGAAGCTCCAGGAGGAGTAATAATGCCGGTCAGGCAGGAGGGCGTACTCACCATCGAAAAACTGATTGAGCACCACCCGGAAGCTATTCACCGGCGAGATGCCGGGATAAAGCCGTGAGTAATCGTTATCGGGAAAATAATAGGCGTTCAAAATCCCGAACCGTTCGGCAGGCAACGTATCTTCCAATGAGCCCCAGTGCAGGTACGCGCCCGGACCATGATCACCCTGGAGGATAATAATCGGAGGAGTCTCCGACCGAGACAGGATCACGTCGATGGTTTCGAGGACCCGCATGTTGACATACTGGATCTGTCTGCGGTACCCGGCGATATAGCTTCGTTGCGAATGTTCGCGCATGTAGTAATTGGCGTCGTTCAAGGTAAATGGCTCGTCATGAGACACAACCTTACCACTCTCATCGAAAACGAACGGCGGGTGCGGCGCGATGATGTGAGCATAGACGAAATAATTGCCCTCCAGAGCCGGAACGTCCTGCAGTTTCGTAAAAGCGGAAAGAATATGATGCCGATGCGTATCATATGGCATTTCGATCAAGGCTCTATTGAAGGTAGGCAGATGTGATAGAACCCGCGCCATGGAATGGTCGACCAATATGCTCTCAAAGGCGGTCACAGGCTGGGTGACACCCGTTTGAGAGTCATCGTAATAGACATCCGCACTGGAGATCGTGGCTTTGTATTCATTGTGGAAGGAAATCAATCGGTAGCCGTTCTGCGCCAGGAGATCCCGGAGCTTGTTGTTCTCAAGGATTTCGATCAGGTCCCCGCGGTTCTCTATCCTTGCTCCGTCAGCCTTTAAGGTTTGCAGGTAGTCCATGTTGAACGATGAGCTGAGCGATAACATGGTTTGAATGTAATTGCTTGAAGACTCTTCAGCCACGTAAAAACCTCTGGCTGCCAGGTCATTCAGAAAGCTTGAGTTATCGAACTCGTACAGTGCCTGCAGAATATCCTGCCTGCCGTACCCATCCAGAACGATGTAATAAATATCCGGGTGGGAGCCAACATCTTCAATAACAGCCGCCTGCACAGACCGTTTCGGTATGAAAGAGACTCCATTTTCAAGCAGATACCCGCTTATCTGAAGCCCGGAGTTCAGGAAGAACAGAACAGCCAACAGGTTGAAATACAGGTGTACAGAAGTAGTATTTCTTATTCTTCTGTGCACCAGCCAGGTCCAGAGCAGCATACATCCAGCGACAAGTATGAGGATCAGAAAATTCGAACGCGCAACTCCCAGCTCAAACGCATCAGATACCCAGACAGCCATGTCACCAAAAAGAAAGAAAAGGAAGATAAATAGCGAAGCCACCAGGCTCGCTTTGCGCCAGTCGCGCAGGAACAGGTATGTCACCCCAAGAACCAGGAACCCAAGCAAGAGTGATAAAAGAAGCGCACGGAGGATTTCAGAAAAATCCAGTTCGGCAAGGTTGATTGAAAACAGATGCAATACCGGCTGAATCGAAAGCAGGAACGGGGCAAACAAGCCTCGCTCGAAAAGCCTGACTAGCCCCGCCACAAATCCCTGGTGAATTTTCCTACGTTCCGCGATCATGTTTATCTACAATTTGCCAGCCACTTCAGCGAGTATTAGTACGCACGCTTCAAAATCAAATCACACAACTCTCGCAGGGCGCCATGTCCGCCCGCTTTGCTCAACACGAAATCCGCGGCGCGGAGCACTTCAGGATAGGCGTCCGCCACCGCCACCGCCCAGCCAGCGACTTCGAAACAGGGCAGGTCATTCAGATCGTTGCCAATATATACGACGTTCTCGGCTCGAACGTTTTTCTGCTCGAGGACTTCCCGCATCACGCGTCCCTTATCATGGATTGCCACGCCGTGGATCGCCTCCACGCCCATCTTTTTGGCGCGGGCTTCCACGACCCGGTTTGGCTCCGAGGAGAGGATCATGACTTCAATGCCGGCTGCCTGCACTTCTTTGATGCGCATGCTATCACTGCGAAACGCGGCGACCATTTCGGTCCCGTCCTGATCGACCCAGACGCGATTATCGGTGATGACACCATCGAAGTCACAGATGATCAAGTCGATCTTATTGGGCATCGTTCGTTTCCTCGCCCTGGGAAGGACCATCTCCAGTCCACCGGCTGCAAGCGCTTCATACTTTGCCCAATCGGAAAGGTTATCGATATCCACAGTGTAGCGTGGGTCGATCACCAGCGGATAGATTACATCGCCAGACAGCGATTTCTTCTGTTTTATGGTCGAGATACGGATGGCATCGATATGTCCCGTCTGCCAGTAGACGGGCGGCAGGATCTGGCGCGGCGCGTTGTACGGTTCGGCAATCCCTTCTACGTTGAGCAGAGGCTTCATCGGTTGATCCTCACCAGCAAAGCGCCACATCTTGTACGGATTCTGCCCGGCAGGAACGACGCCGCGCACACAATCTGCATCTTCATGTTCCAGCAATATACTCACGGCGCGGTCCACGCAATCCCTCGGGCGGATTGGTGAGGTCGGGCGTAACTGGATGACAACCTCCGGCTGATAACCTTCATTCGTTTCGAGCCATGCAAGGGCATGTTCGAAGACCGGCAAATCAGTCGTGTTGTCTTGCGCGAATTCCGCGGGGCGCAGGAAAGGTGTCTCTGCGCCGTACTCGCGTGCAACGGAGGCAATCTCTTCATCATCCGTCGAGACAATGATCCGCGTCACACAGGCGGCTTGCTTCGCCGCGGCAATGCTCCAGGTAATCAGTGGATAGCCTGCAAAAGGGCGGATGTTCTTACGCGGGATGCCCTTCGAGCCGCCGCGGGCAGGGATGAGGGCGAGGGTTTCGGTCATAATTTGACCATAGACCTGAGACGATGGGCGATGGTTAATAATCTACACTTGCACATGGTGTAGGTGTTGTCCATGGTCGGGTTTACCACGCCGTCCATCCGCCGTCCACAACAACGTTATTGCCGGTCATATAGGACGAGGCATCGGAGGCGAGAAACAACAGTGCGCCATTCATCTCGTCCTTGCGCGCCATGCGTCCGAGGATAGTCTTGGCAGAATAATTCTTCACGAAATAATCTTCGTGATTATTAAACACGCCACCAGGTGTCAGTGCATTCACGCGGATCTCCGTCCCGGCGTAGTAAGCAGCAAGATATTTGGTGAAGCCCAGCACGCCAGCTTTGGTCACTGTGTAATAGACCGGCTTATACGCCACGCGTTCGCCTTCCCTGATATAGATCCGCTGGTCGGGTCCATTCAGCCCGTACGTCGAACAGATGTTGATAATGCTCCCGTTTTTTCCCTGTTCGATCATCGGCCTGACACAGGCTTGTGTCATCAGGAACATGCCGGTGAGATTTACCTGCAGCGCCGAATTCCACAAGTCAAGGGGATAGTCCTCAAAGGCGCCGGGTGTGATCCCCTTACTTTCCGCGTCCGGGTCGAACTTGGGATCGAGGGCGGCGCTGTTGACCAGGATATCGACTCGCCCGAAAGCAGATAAGGTCTTTTCGACTGCCGTGTTCACCGAATCAGGCTGGGTTATATCCGCGGGAACGGCCAGGGCTTTGTATCCATCGCTTGTGAGCGAATCCGCAGCGGCTTGCGAAGCTGACTCATTCAGGTCCACCACAGCGACCGCTGCGCCGGCTTCCGCAAGAGTCCTGCAAAACTCCGCGCCGAGCAATCCCACTCCGCCGGTGATGACCGCAACGCATCCGGTCAAGTCAAATTTTTCCTGAATCTTCATATTCGCCTTCTGCGACTACGGATTTGCGGCATAGATCTCATCGCCTGCTGATTTGTGCGTAAGCTGCAAACCATTGGTGAGAGCAGGCACATCGCTGGATACATTTTCGCCGCCATCGAACAAAGCAAGTACAGCCTTGCCGTTGTGAATATCGGTGTGCATAATGGCTATGCCTTCTTCAAAATTCGCGCGTGCCTGGGCTGTCGCAGAGTCGAAACGGTCCGGCAGGACGTAACAACCCCGCCCGGTGTACAGATAGACCGCACCCGGTTCGTTGGTGTAGATCATGACGTCATCCGGCAGTCCACTCAAAAAGTCCATTGCCTGCGAATCGTACCACTGGAAGGAGGCGTATCCAAGCTCGCTCCTCGCCCATGTATTCAGTGTAATGGATTGTTTATAGATGGAAATACCCAACAGCACGACGGTGAGAACGATCACAACGTTCCGGCGACGGCTACGCAACCAGATTCCGAACACCACCAGGAGAATCAACAATGACACCAGCACCGGCGCCAGGATGCGCAATCTGAACTTTGTCGCGGCATCGAACATCAGCATCGAGGCAATGATCGAAGCAAGGTAGGCAAAGATATACAAGCCTGTAGTAAAGGAGAGCACTTCCCTGGCTTCCTTCCCCGTTCTTTCCTGTTGAGGGTTTGATAGATATTTCCACGCGGTCACGACCACCCACACCAACACTCCACCGAGGACGAGTAAGATCATTGCCTCGATGATGCCAGGTTGTTTAACGATTTCGCGCCGCAAGGGCTCGATCGGGATAAAGAATTCCGAGAAGACGCGCAGGCCAGGTTCAATGTTCTCGGATGTGAGTGGGTGCCAGGCAAAGGCGCGGTTGGTGGCATTCCCGGCAATGAGCCGGTTACGGATCGACCAGCCAAGCGCCCAGGGAATTACACTCGCCAGAAAGATGCCAATGCTCGTAAGTCTTTTTTTCCAGTCGGTGTGCAGGATGAGGAGAGCAACGATGAACGTCGCCGCCAACGCGAGCCCGGCATAGCGCGTCAGATACGCCAGACCGACAAACGTCCCGCACGCGATCATCCACAGCCAGTGATAGTCACGTTCGAAATATAGATCGAACATCCAAAACGCAAGCAGGGAAAGGAAAATAAACAACGGCTCGCTCATCGCGACAGCATGGACGGAGAACATTTCCCCGCTTGCCACAAACAATGCCGCCAGGATAACACCCGCGGTCAGCGATGGGGTCATGCGCCAGCCGAGGATACCAAGAAGAGCCGCATTCAGACCAAAAAGCAAGGCATTCACCCAGCGAACGCCGCGCAGCGGGTCAATGCCTAAATAGCCAAAAAATGCCAGGACAGAGGAAAAAACAGGTGGGAAGTGCGTGACGGGTTGGTTGGATGCCAACCAGGCTTCCCGGTAGCCATCGCCCGCCACCATGCTGCGTGCGCCTGCGATGTATGCGATGGAATCATCAGAAAGACCCAGCCCGTTGGGCGTTGCTCTGATAACGAGTAGCATCCCGATCACAGAGATCAGACAAACAGCAAGAAACGAAATGAGGCGCGGCGGAATACGAGACATACATTGATTCTCGACCCCACATTTGGGGTGTGGGGTCGAGGGGTAAAACTGGTTTAGTAGTGATTGTTCAAGTATCCCTGATCTTCGAGATACTTGACGATGATTCGAGCATTTTCCTCAGGAGTGGCGCCATAACCCTTGAGCGTGATCTCAGGATCGATCGGCGGCTCGTACGGGTCATCCACACCTGTGAAGCCCATGGGCTTGCCTTCCTCCATGGCATGGCGGGCTTTGGCGTACAGTCCCTTGACGTCGCGCTCCTCACATACTTCCACAGGCGTATCCATATAGACAGTGATGAAGTTGTTCTCGCCGACCATCTTGCGAGCCTCGTTACGTGTGGAGCGGTACGGGCTGATGGCCGCGCAGATCACCGCACCGCCTGCATGGACGATTTCACCGGCAACGAACCCGATGCGCAGGATGTTGGTATCGCGGTCTTCCTTGCTGAAACCAAGTCCCTTGGAGAGGTGCGTGCGGACGACATCACCATCGAGGATGGCGATCTCACGGCCGCGTTCGAGCAGGAGCGAGGTGAGCACCTGTGTGGTCGCGCTCTTACCGGAGCCGCTCAGACCCGTAAACCAGATGCAGAAGCCCTGCTCATGGCGCGGCGGGTACATCTCACGCAGGATCTCCGCCGTCTCTGGACGGGTGAACCATTCGGGCAAAAGTTTACCCTTGGCAAGATACTCATCACGCACCTGCGTGCCGGAAATGTTGAGCGTGCGTGCGCCGGCGGGGACGTCCTTGCCCTCGACATAGCGTTCTTCATCGGGAAGATAGACCAGCTCTTCGAAAGGGATCATCTTGACGCATAGCTCAGGTTCGTATTTCTTCATGTTTTCCTGCGCGTCATACGGACCATAGAATGGCTTGCCCGTGGAATCCTTTCCTGGCCCCGCATGGTCTCGCCCAACAATAAAATGATTCGCACCATGATTGCGCCGAATAATGGCATGCAGTAACACTTCCTTGGGTCCCGCCATGCGCATGGCAAGCGGAAGAAGACTGAGCATCGTGCTGTTCTTATCGTAATAGTTTTCGACCAATGCCTTATAAATGCGGACACGCGTATAGTGATCCACATCACCGGGCTTGGTCATGCCGACAGTGGGGTGAATGAGCAGTGAGCCCTTCACTTGTGCAGCCGCCCGTTTGGTCAGTTCCTCATGAATGCGGTGCAGAGGGTTGCGCGTCTGGAATGCCACAACATTTTCCTGCCCCATGCCTTCCAGGATTTCACGCACCTGCGCAGGAGTACGGCGCAGTTCGACAAAATCATGATATCTCGTCAGGTTCACTACTTTGATGGGACCGGAGATGCAGACCTTGCCCCAGCGTTCCATTTCCGAAACCATCGGGTGACGAGGATCGGTGGAGCCATAGGCGAGGGCAGCTTCGGTATCGGCATCCCAATGAAAGACTTCGTTGAGGGTCATAATGGCGATAACGTCATTATTCGAATTACGCAGGACGACATCTTCGCCAACCGTCGGCAGTTCCTTGGGATCCGTGGTCAGCGTGATGGGGAGGGGCCACAGGGTCCCATCTGCCAGGCGCATTTCATGCAGGACGCGTTCATAATCCGCTTTCCCCATGAAGGTGGTTAGAGGCGAAAAGCCGCCGGTGGCAAGCAGTTCAAGATCGCAAAGATTGCGCATGGTGATCTTGATCGAGGATAACTTCGAGGCGCGGGCAAGTAATTCCTCACGTTCCTCGGCATCCACAACCAGGTTCACCAGTTTTCCCCCGTAGGGTTCGATAAGTTTTGTTTTAGACATTGTTTCTCCTTGAATAAAAACAGGTTTTAATAAGTGCTTGAGCACAAGGCGCTATTATATCCTAAAATTCAGTGAATGAATTTTGGATTTTCGATTTTGCAAGCTATTTAAGATAATCGATGTTCACCCGGAAAGATGGGCATATCCATTCATTCCACAATCGGTGTTAAATCATTGCGCAGAAATAACCGGAAAAACTCGGCGGACAAGACCAGCGTGTAATTTTCCTCCAGGTAATCTTCGAGCGGAGGAATGACAAAGCGTGCCATGAGGACCTGCTCGGGGTTGTACTCACGCATCGCATCAAGGATATCCTGTTCGGTGAGGCTGCCGGTAGCCAGCCGTTTGCTGGAAAACGTCGCCAGAGCAGGCGGTACAGGCCGCCCGACGCGAAAGGCATACATCGGCATATCGGTCACGATCCAGTTCGTCCTGTCGCTATAGGCGCTCATGGCATCGATCACTCGCAATTTCCCAGCCGTCGCCCTGAGGGAAAAGTCGGTAAGACGCGGGCGATTCATCAGTTCCCGGTCTAGCATTGGAATGTAATTGATGGATACCAGCACAAAAGCGATCAAAGCACCGGCTCCCAGCAGGGTCTGGAAGCGAAGAACATCCCCGCCCGTTCTCAAACGAAGGAGCGAGAGCACTCCATCGCCCACCGCCGCGGCAGCCATAATTGTCATTGGGATGGTAATGAGCAATTGATGGTGATAGAACACCGGGGAATAAAAACTGAACAATACAAATGCTACTACAGCCCAGGCAAATGGATACAAAGCCAGCCAGTTCCGGCGGTAGACCGAGGTCAGCGCGCCCCAAATCCCCAGAGCCAGCAACGGAAAAGCTGCCCGGATGTGATTGATCAGGGTGTAGCCTGCGCCTCCGAGCCCTTCCGTGGAAGGCGCGGAAATGTGGGGAGCAGTGATCGACAACAGGTTCTGTGGACCCACCAGCACCAACCCGAGCAGGATTGTCAGGCTTGAAAAGCTAATTCCCCAGATGAGCCCCGGACGAAGCATCTTCCAGGACAGACCGTTTTCTCTTTCCGAGAAATAGACTGAAGCTGTCATACCCAGCAGGAGGATCGGTGCGAAAAAACCGGTAAAAAGTTTAGTCAGCACCGACAACGCCAGGGCAAATCCCGAAAGAATCAGCCAGAAACTATTCCTTTTCAAGTGCCAGAGGATCACAAAAACCATGGAGACAGCAGCCAGCGCAATGGAAGGCACACCGATCATGACCGATGTGCTCAACCGTAGGAATTGTGGCGCCATGATCACGAGAGGCAAAAACAGGATCGCAGCCGGTTTTCCCCACGTCAATTGCAAAAATTGAGCGCCAGACCAGACGAGCAGCGTGGCAAACAGCAATACAAGCAACCGGGCGGGATTAACTTCGAACCCCACAATCTGAAAAAGGAACGCCAGAATTTGTGTAAACAGCGGCGGCTGGTCGCTGGATACTTCACTATACAGCGGATGCCCGAGAGCCACCAACATGGAGCGCATTAAATTCAAGCCTTCATCTGAATCATATTGAAGCTTTTCCCGAAAAGGGAAATAGGCAAATGTAAAGGCAAGGAATAGCAGGGCAATCACAATGGGGAATAGAATGTCCACCCATCTGCGCCGCCCGGTAGTAGTTATGGATTCAGTGCTCATAGGAATTCGGCGAGTCATTATAACATCGTGAAACTTCCGCGATCCTGCATAGTCGGTTCCTCAGGGCGAGGGATCACGCCAGCGCCATCATGTTACAATTTTCCTTCCTGGAGCCGCTGGATGAAGCAAACAATACGACGATTATTTCAAAATGAGACCTTCGCTGCGGTCTTATTGATCCTCCTGACGACCGTCATCACCTACGGGGTAAGTATTCCCAGCCTGGGATACTACCATGACGATTGGTACATGCTCTGGTCGGGTCAGGCACGGGGCGCGGAAAGCATCATCCCATTATTTTCGACAGATCGCCCCTTCATGGGCGTAGTGTATTCCTATCTCTACCGCATTTTGGGCGACACAATCATCAACTGGCATCTATACGCGCTGCTGTGGCGTTTTATTGGGGGACTTGCGTTTTTCTGGATCCTGCGCCTGATCTGGCCCGATCAGAAATATATGACGACCTTAATGACGGTGCTGTTCATCGTCTACCCGGGGTTTTTATCGCAGCCGAATGCAAACACAAAACAAAACCATCTCTACGGGTTCGGGACAGCTCTCCTGTCGATCGCTTTGATGCTCCAGGCGATGAAAACCAGCAGGCAGGGATGGAAGTTCATTTATAGCGTGCTGTCCCTCGCTCTTACTGCCAATTATCTGTTCATTTACGAATACATGATCGGCTTTGAGGGAACGCGCCTGGTCCTGCTTACTTACACATTGTTTCAAGCAGGCATCAGGGAGTTCCGCTCCCTCGCAAAAGAAGTCTTTAAGAGAATATGGCCCTACTGGGTTGTTACCGCCGCGTTTCTTTACTGGCGCATTTTCATCTTTGTGGGCGAAAGAAACGCAACCGACGCCTCCCAGCTCATCACGGATTATCTGAGCAATTTCCGTTACATGACGATCCGGCTTATCCTGGAGACAGCCAAGGATTTTCTGGACACTTCCATTTTTGCATGGTTTGTGAGTCCATACCAGTTACTGTCCACGGCGCCATACTCCAACCTCGGAGCCGCGCTGCTGGTCGCTGGGATCATCGCAACCCTGGTTCTTATGTACACGTTCGTGTTTAGAAAATGGCAGACAACGGGTCCTGGCGAGTCAGAAACACCACGGCTGATGAAAGATTTTCTCTGGATCGGCGCTCTTGTCATTTTGTTTGCCATTTCGCCGGTGATCTTTTCTGACCGGCAGGTGGATCTGTATGACGCCTATAAAAGTTACGGACTCCACCCCATTGGAGGCGTGGTTCTATTCGTCACTGGAATCCTGCTGATGTTCCAAATGAAGTTTCGTCAGTGGGTCCTGATCGCGCTGATTGGCGTCTCGGTCTCGACCCAGGTGTTAAACGCCGACCAGTGGGAACGCTACTGGGAGTATCAACGTGAAATGTGGTGGCAGCTCACCTGGCGCGCCCCAGACATTCAGGACGATACCCTGATCATGGCATATAGCGCAACCGGCTTCAACCCGGAACAGGACTATGAGATCTGGGGACCCGTCAATCTGATCTATAACCCGGATCCGGCGAAAGCGCCCCTCATCCAGGCAGAAGTACTGAATGCCGACACGGCATTCAGCATTCTGAAAAAGGATGTCCTGAATAATCACGTACGCGACATCCGGCTTCACCGCGATTTTAACAATTTACTGCTGATCAGCTTCCCGGGATCATCTTGCGTGCATGTGATCGACGGAACGCTGCCTGTCTATCCCGCCCGCGAATCACTGCTGGTCCAGCAGATCGGCGTGTATTCCCGTACTGACCAGATCGTCACATCCGGGACGTCGCCTATTCCTCCCGCCTCGATCTTTGGCTCTGAACCAGAGCGCGGCTGGTGTTACTACTACCAGAAGGCGTCGCTCGCGCGGCAAACCGGAGATTGGGAAGAGGTCGGCAGGCTATACGACCAGGTGCGTGAGTTAGACATCGAAACAGACGACAAGTCTGAGTTGATTCCCTTTTTTGAAGGGCTGGTCAACCTCGGCAGGTACGACGATGCCCGAGCTCTTTATAACAAGCAGATCAAGGGACAGGCAGAGATGCGTTTTCCGTTGTGCGTTACTCTAGCCAGTGATCCTGGCTACCCGCCGGAATTTGGCTACGATTATGAGGGAATCTATAACCTGTTGTGCAATTCATGAAGCAGGATACTTATCCTGCCAAGTCGACCGCGCGGCCCGTTTGTTGGGATTCGTACGCCGCCAGCGCGAGACGTAACGCCATCACCCCATCTTCGAGAGTGGAGACCGGTTCAGACTCCCCGCGAGCGACTTCAATGAAATGACGCGTTTGCGCCACGAAGAGTTCGTTTCGTTCAAAGCCTGCGGGCGGGGAGAATGATTCCATAACGGGAACAGGTGGGTTCTTTGAGAAAGATCCGAATGAGGCAGGTGTTTTGTAGAGGTGGAGAATCCCATCCGTGTTGTCCCAACGCAATGTCCCGTCTGCGCCGACAATTTCCAGCCGATGGACTGGCGGGCGCTGGAAGTAATTGACATGTACGCCGCCGACCGCGCCACCTGTAAACTTCAACCCGATCTCCGCGACATCCTCCACATCCACTTCAAGCGGGGAGATGTGTCCGTTGAACGACCACAAAGATTTCACCTCGCCCAGCAGGTAACGCAAATAATCGAGCGGATGCGTGAGGGTGACAATCACGCCGCCGCCAAGCTCGGCGCGTGCCGCGTAGCTCTGGCGATAATCCTCCCAGGGATGCCACTGTGGCAAATACTCGCCCCAATGCGCATGGACGGTCAATATTTTGCCAAGAACGTTAGATTGAATTAACTCATATGCTTTATTGAGAGTCGGGTGATAACGAAATTGAAACCCGACTAGAATTTTGCTTCCGCTTTTTTGTGCAGTCTTTTGCAAAACATCCAGCCGTTCCATCGAATGAGAAACAGGTTTTTCCAACAGCATATGGCATCCCATTTCCGCGGCAGGGATGGCAACATCCAAATGCATCGACGTCGGATTCGCAACAATCACGGCATCCGGTTTATGCTTGCGAAGCGCTTCCGTCAGGTCCACCTCAACAGGATAATCGGTGAGTTCATCATCCGGCAGCGTTGCCTTGCGCGTGCGCAGTAGAACAATATCCTTCTCCCCAAATGCGATCAGATTACGAAAATGTCTTCTTCCAATGGAGCCAAGGCCCGCGATGAGAAATTTGGGAGATTGGGACATGGGAAATTGGTATTCTTGTAGAAGTTCGGAGTAGGTTAATCGGAAGGTAGATCCGATATTGAATAGGTAGCTGTTTCTTCTTTTACGGCCCGTTCGCCATATTCCTGCTTTCCCTGCTGTTGGGAACGGACATAACGGATATAACCATTCAGTGAACGCAATGCAGCGTGGCACAGTTCTCTTTGTTGAGATATTTGGGCTTTTGTATATTCTCGATCATCACAGGCGATCAAAGCGCTCAAAACCTCCATGATTGAGCCGCGAGCAATGTAATAAAATCGGAGGCTGTCCAGATAATGGAAACGCCCATATCCTTCTGCAATATTCAAAATAATACTGGTTGCGGCACGGCGCAGTTGGTCAGCCAGATTATATTTTTCTTCTGCTGGTAAAAGTGATGCAACTTTATAACCTTCACGAAAAACATTCATAGCAAGTTGATAACATTCTAAATCTTCAAATCCACGCATTTCCTTTTCAGCCATGTTCTGCTCCTTCACTGGCTACCGATCTTATCGTTTTTCTATCAAGAAATGTACGAGTCACTAATTTACCATCTACAAACTACCAATCTACCAACCTTTCATATCCCCACTTTATCAACATATCACCCGCCACTTCCTTGAAAACAGACTTGTCGCGAATTGTGAAGAGCTTCTGCCAGTTGCCAGCTTGTCCCTTGAGGAGAAATGATGCAATTTCTTCGTTGCGTTTTGCCTGCCACTCCTTATCCGGGTTTGACGACATTTCATCCAGGATGGACTTCTCCAGCGATGGATTTGCCTCGACGCCGAGGAACTTCCACAGTTTTTGCATTTCATTAAACGGGTTTGCAAGCAAATCCTCATACCTCAAGCTGCAATAATTTTCACCGAACAATCCCCTGCCTTCATCTTCGATTTCCTGCAGGTTTTTCACCCAGCCTTTAGCCACGCGGCGGATCACGTTTTCGGTAAAGATCGAGCGCGTCCCGTTCGTAAACGGAGTCTGGTCTTTCCGCAGTTCCTCGATGATTTGCTTATCTTCTGGTTTCAGGAATTTGGATTCCTCCACCAGATTGCGGAACCGCTCCGAGATCAGCACATCGCGTCCGTCGCGGACGATGTATATCAATTTCGCATCCGGATAAACTGCGTGCAAATCACGCACTGCCTGCCCATGGATCGTGGACGAAGGACTCTTATCCCCCACGATGCGCTTGCCCTCTTTTGCCGCGTCGCGCTCCATGATGAAATCTGCGGCGGCGCGCAGGATGAGCGGCGAGAGGTCGCGTCCCTGGTTCCAGCGGTTGGATTTACGAGTCAGCCATTCCTCCGCTTCCGGTGTGTTCACTAGTGACTTGAGCAGCGGCTGGCGCGTGAAGAAGTGCGCTTGATAATTGCAATGTACATCCGGGTGCAAACGGACAAGGCGCATAAGGAGCGTTGTCCCGGACCTGGCGTGACCGAAGATGAAAAATTTCTCGCGTGGGAAAAACTGCCTGAGCTCCGCCACCTCTTCAGGCGTGATCGCAGGAATAGGATTACGTTGTTTCTTTTTCGAATCACCCTTCAACAGGATGCGGGCGGCTTTCTTAGCACGATCGAATAATTCCATTTACTTTTTCCAATTCAACATCACCAGCCCAGCCAGGCAAACTAGAATCCCCAAAATATTTACCCATGAGATTTTATCTTTGAACACAAAAATCGCCACAGGCACCAAAATCAGCGAGGCAACCACATTGACCAGTACTGCGGCAATGCCAAGATTCCAGCCGGCGCGATATGTGAGCAAAAATCCAAATTCAATGCCGACGATGGCAACGGCGAGTCCGATGGTTGCCCAGTTGAGTTGTTTGAGTTCGGCTGCAATTCCTTTTGTCACGGGGAAGAAAAAGAATCCAAGCAGGGTCACCACAAACGCAACAGCATATGTCACTAGTAAGGAAACCGTAAAGTTGACATTCGACGGCGTGCTTTTGGCGACAAAGTGATACAGCGCACTGGATACAATCGCAAGGGTAATGGAAAAGTAGAAGAGAAACATAGATTTCTTAGTCTTCATTGTACATTCAAAACCTGGATTTCATGTCGTTGCGAGGGAAAGCGCCTATGGCGCATGACCGAAGCAATCTCCTGTTGCACTGTATGCCCCATCCTTTAACTGGAGATTGCCACGCCGCCCTCGCTCACCTGCACTTGCAGGCAGGTGCAAATGTCGCTCGAAACGGCGGCTCGCAATGACATTAGGAATTCAATATTTTCAAAATATACTCTGCCGTTCGTTTACCGGAAGTTCCATCGGTAAAAGTGATTTCATCTTCGATGAACTTCCTACGTTCCTCAGCGTCCAGGGAGGGATTCTTGAGATAGAGGTTGATCACTTCGCAGAGTTCCTTCTCACTGCTGGCTATTCGTCCAGCTTTTGCTTCGCGGAAGCGTTTATGTGTGGGCCAGTTCCCGATCTCTTTCAGGGAGAGTGAGAACTTCTTTGGCTTGTTCCACCCACCCGGAACGTCGATCACCGCCGCAACGATCGGCGTATCATGAATGGCGGTCTCGACGACCATCGTGGAATAGACCGTCACCAGGACATCTGAGTGCGCCATCATGGAGGATTTCTCGTCCATATCCTCACCGCCATAGTACCCGAGCGATCCGCCCAGGGCGACAGGCTTGACAACATGCACGTTCGGATATTGTTTTTCAAGGGCGAAAATTCGTTCACGTTCTTCAGCAAAGATCTGCGGCTTATCCTGGAAGTGACTCGGGTGCAGGCGAACCAGTAACTGTGAAGGTTCAGCTAACGAATCGGATGAAACCAATTTTGCGAGCGCTTCCACATTCGGATAGTTCGGCGCAAAATGGACAAAGGAACAGGCGTACGAAATCAGCTTGCAGTTTGGGTCGAGCCTGTGCAGTTTGAAATAATCTTCCTTCGACAACTGCCATTGCTTTCTGAAATAGCCGTCGTATGATGGAATGCCGCCGATATGCACACGCTTCGGGTCCCAGTCGGAGCCGTAGACCAGCTCGTCCTTCTGGAGTTGCGACCAGCAGGTGGCGTACTCCATCGAGGCGCCGCGGATAGCATAGCTCGACGGGTTATCCCAGCCGACGATCGCCACCATACTTGGCACATTGTGCAGAGTCGCTTCACGGAGCAGATAACGGTCGAGGCGCCAGCCCGCCGTCGAAGCGATGACAAGATCCGGCTTGTGCAGTGCAAATAAATCGGCGTATAGGTTTGGGTGGGGAATGAATCGATTCTGGATGCGAACGAGGAGATTGCGAGCGAAGGCAAATGTCCGCAGAACGAGGATCGCCAGGGAGGCGGGAATCCAGATCCCCAGGCGGAATTTCCACGAGTTCTCCACCCAGACTTCCCAGATGTGGCTGTCCATGGCTTCGGTGTTGATGCGCCACGAGCCGCCGACACGCCGCAGGTAAGCAAGCAGCCATTGCAGGCGCGGGCGGTAGCTGCTGGCATACTTATTCGCCTCCTTGAGGCGCAAGCCTTCGAAGGTGAGACCAGGACGATCAAAGCGACTGGAGATTTGAGACTTGGTCTCGTCATCGGTGAGAATGATGATTTCCACGCCCGCCTCGAGCAGGGTTGGGACAACGTCGCTTTGCAGGAAGTAGATGACTGCCATACCATGGTCGGCCGAGATGAATATTTTTTTGGACATAAGGTTTTTATTTGTCGTTGCGAGCGTAGCGAAGCAATCTCATAAATTCATTGACTTGGTAGTTTGATGGTTATTTAAGATTGCTTCTTCGGGTGCTCTTCTACTCGACCTCCTCGCAATGACATAATCGTTATGAATAATACCAACTAAAAATCCTGTTATACAACGCCAGAAGCATTTTCTTAATAGGTCCTACCTCCAGCACCCGCCGCGCCAACCCCTCTTTCTTCTTTCGTCTTACATTTCCATTGCCCAGCTCCCCTCGCAAATACCCCAGCGTATTAGACATGTTCATCGCCAGCGGGTCGGACACCATCAGCCGCAGGAAGCCTGCATCATTCATGCGCTTATCCAACTGGCGGACCTGTCCCATGGGCTTGTCCATGTCAAAGGGCAGGAATTGCTGGAGGGTGGACTTGTAAGCGGTGAACTGCCAGTGGGAGGCGCCTGCTATCGCGGTCACCCCTTTGTATGTCAGTCTCCAGTCTCGAGTCTCTGCATATACTTTTCTATTCTCCTCTTCTGTTTGTCCAAGAGAAAGATTGAATTCCAAAAAAGTTTCCCAGGGAATAAATTGTCCTTCTTCTAATTTGGCATTTGTGCGCGCCCACTTGAGCGTGGACTCAAAAAACTCGGGTGGCGTGCGGAAGGGACGTGCGGTCACCATGCCAACGTTTGGGAATGTTTCGAGGATTTCCACAGACCGTGAAAGCCAACCTGGGGAAAACAGAACGTCACTATCCGTGTAGGTAATGATCTCGCCCGGCGCGCCTGCCAGCATCACATTCCATGCGCCGCCTTTACCCATATTCTTCTCCGCCAGGATCAAATACTGAATTCGTCCTTCTTCCTTTTCCTTCACGAGAAAGTCGCGTACTTCGGGGCAGGAGCCATTGTCGAAGACCATCAAGTCGAATGGCAGTCCCGCGTCCCTGCGCATGGATTCCATGCAGACTTTCAGGACATCCAACGTCTCGGCGTAGAATCCGCTCAGGAAGGGGATGTAGTTCAGTAGCGCGACCGTGATCCGCTCGGGACGGGCAACGTCTTTGACGAACTTGGCAGGGTTTTGACCTTTGCGCATTTAATCATCACATTCTTGTGGTTGACGTATCGAAGCCACCAGGTATTTGAAAACTCAAGATGTCTTGAAGCCGCTGCTCTCAACCAGCAGGTGCATTGTTATTTGAATAATTTCTGTATCCTCTTCTTCCATCGTTTCGGTCTAACCACACTTTCGATCATCTTCTCAGGCAGGAAGAAAAATATCCTTCGCAGCAATAGCTCGACGCCGCGCATGAAGCGCAGATAGGAGAGCTTGGGGCGGACAAGTTTACCACCGGGAACCAGTTGGTGTGTTGCATCGACAATCGTATACCGGATGTTCGCTTCTCCACCCGCGAGGCGGATATTTTCGTTCGTATCGGGGTGCTCGTAATGGGGTTTCCCGCCAGGGAGATGACTGTAATCGTGGTTTTGATGCACGATCATGACCGAGGGTGTGCAATCGATCACGAACCATTTTTCCTTGCGTGCTTTGTAGATCATCCAGTTGTCCCAACCGGCGCGACCGATGGCGAAGTCCGGGATGTTTGTATAGCAGGATCTGGGGAAGAGAAAAAAGTCGCTTCCCGCGGGTCGATGAAGGGAGCCGTGACGATGGACCGTGGACGATAGACGATCCTGCCAGCCGTCCGTGAAGTCGATGGGTTGAGTCACATCCAGGTCCCAGCGTTGA